>CANJVS010000027.1 GCA_947477755.1 Verrucomicrobiaceae bacterium
GAATACGTGGTCTTCCAATCGGCGATGGGTTTGCGTTCGCTGAGCTCCTGAGACCAGGCTTCAGGCGCGATGTCACGCCTCATGTAATCGCCCGTCTCAGGGTCAAAGTAGATGGCCGTGTGAAACGTTTCTCCTTCAACAAAAGCACGACCTGAGAGCGCGCATTGATGGGAGCGGGAGCGGATGGACCAGTTTTGAATCATGACGAACGGAAAAGGAAGAATGACGGATGACTACGCGGCCTGCCTGTTTTTTGGGCGTCTGATCTGCACCTGTTTTTTGAAAAAACTCGGCAGGGAAATCTTGGGCAGGTCTTTGTTTTCAGAGCGGTAATGCAAGAGCACGAGACCCAGTGCACCAAAGAGGAGATGAGGGATCCAGGGACTGAACCAGGCGGGCAGATGCGAACCTTTGCCGAGATTCAGGCAGAGATTGTTGAGAAAAAGAAGTCCGAAGAAAATGAAGATGGATCCGGCAATCCCCCCGACGGCTCCGCGCCGTGAATAGGCAATGCCCAACGGTGCCGCCACGAGCACCAGGGCAAAACTCTGCCATGGCAGGGCAAAACGCTGATGAAAGTGGGTGCGGAATGAGGCGAGTTTTTGGGCGCTGTCTTTGGGATGCGCTTTCAGGTACGAAACGATTTCCGGCACGCCCATGTAGTCCGGCTGCAGCGCGTAACTAACCATGCTCCATGGAGTCTCCTCAAAGTTGCGCACATCCATGTAACTGCGGCCGTTCTCACCAATGGGAAAGGCTTTCACGCTGTCGCCAATGCCATCCTTGTAGAGCACCTCCTTGCCATCGTAAAAACGCCAGACACCACCGGACCACCACATGGCGGAATCCGCATGGATGACGCGCGTGAGCTGGCCCTTGGCATCCTGCTCGCGCACCAGCACGCCGCGCAACCGCCCGTCACGCAGGGAAAAAGGAAACGATGAAACATACCACACCCGCTGCGTGAGCGGATCACGGTACATGACCGCAGACTGCATGATGGAGTCCCGCTGCCTTCCCGCGAGTCCTCGCATGACGGCCTCTTTGTTGCCTTCAGCACGCGGCGCCCAGTAGTAGTTGGCGGCAAAACTCATGATGGCCACTGCGGCGGCCACCATGAAAATGGGCTGAAGGATCTGCACCACGCTGCGGCCAATGCCGAGCATGGCCACGACCTCATTCGCGCGCGACATCTTGGTCAGCGTGTAAAGCACCGACAGCAGCAAAACCGCCGGCATCACGGACACGAAAATAAAAGGCAGCATGCCAAAATAAAACAGGAGCACCCGGCCAAGCGACGCCTTGGCTTCCTGGAAGTCCTTTAAGTTATCCAGCAGATCCATGATCAGCCAGAGCGAGGTGAAGGCGATGAAGCAAAACACCAGTGGAGCAAGGAAGGCGCGCAGCACGTAGCGACCCAGCGAACCGTTGTAACGGTAGTATTGCAGCAAAGCCGGCACGCAGAAACTGGCGAGCAGCAGCAAACTCAGCTTCACCCAATAAGCCCCCAGCGCGGCAGGCTCACCCATCTCGGTCATCTGCATGGACCCCAACTGCCTGGCAATGTCACTGCTGATGGCACAGGCGGCGATGGACAGCGCCGCGAACCAGGTGGGAAACACCAGCTTGCGCACATTGCCCCACTGCCGCAGCAGGATGAAGACATAGACCGCACCGCCAACAAGCATCCACATTTCAAGATAGGGCAGCAGCGTGGACACCACTTTCAACACCATCCCGGCAGGTGCCACGCCCTGCTCGGCGACAAGTTGCCCGTCACGCATTTCATAACCCGTCACCTCCGCCGGATTTTCCAGATGATGCCCCTGAGTCACCGCCAGCAGCATGGTGATCAGCGCCAGCGCAAACGCCGTCCTGCCCGCATAGGGCCATGTCCGCGAGTGCTCCAGCAGAGCACGGAGCTTGGGCAGGATCTGCTGAAGCCAGGACATGGGAAATCAGTAACTCCGAGCGAAGACGACGCGCCGGTGGCTTGGCTTGCCAGTGATGAAGCACTTGCCCTCCTCGGCGTATTCATCACCCATCGGGATGCAGCGGATCGTGACCTTCATGTCCTTGGCGATCTGCTCTTCCTCATCATTGCTGCCCGCCCAGTGCATGAGGGCAAAGCCGCTGTGAGCACCTTCGGCAAAGAAGGCCTTGAACTCGTCCAGGGTGTCCATCTTCTTCATGTTTGAGTCGCGCAACTCGGTGGCACGCTTGAGCAGGGCGTCCTGAATCTCATGCAGCAGCTCGGTCACACCACGAATGAGGTCTTCCTTGGACATGATCTCCTTCGCCTTCGGTCCCTGATCGCGACGGCAGACGGCGACGCTGCGACTGGTGATGTCACGCGGCCCCATCTCAAGACGCAGCGGCACGCCCTTCTTGATCCATTCCCAGTTCTTGGCACCGCCCTGCAGGTCGCGCTTGTCCACATGCACGCGCAGCGGCTCACCGCAGAAACTCTGGGTTCGCAGCGTCGTGGCCAGCGCCTCACAGGCATCGATGACTTCCTGCCGTGTGTCTGGCTTCGGCGTGATGGGCAAAATGACGATCTGGTTAGGGGCCACACGAGGCGGCAGGATGATGCCGTCGTCGTCGCCATGAGCCATGATCAGCGTGCCAATCAGGCGCGTGCTCACGCCCCAGCTGGTGGTGTGGGCCAGTTGCTTGGTGTTGTCGCGCCCCAGAAACTGGATGTTCGCCGCCTTGGCAAAGTTTTGTCCAAGGTAGTGTGATGTGCCTGCCTGGATCGCCTTGCGGTCCTGCACCATGGCCTCAACGGTGTAGGTGTTCACGGCACCCGGGAAACGCTCGTTCTCCGTCTTCTCGCCGGGAATCACCGGTATCGCCAGATGATTGCGGAGGAAGTCCACATAAACGCGATGCATCAGCTTGGTCTCTTCGATCGCCTCATCCGCCGTCTCATGGGCGGTGTGACCCTCCTGCCAGAGAAACTCAGCCGTGCGCAGGAACAAACGCGGGCGCATCTCCCAGCGCATCACATTCGCCCATTGATTGATCAGCAGCGGCAGGTCACGATAACTCTGCACCCAGCGGGCAAAGGCTGCACCAATGATGGTCTCCGAGGTCGGACGGATGACAAAGGGCTCTTCCAACTTGCCCGTGGGGATCATTTTGGTCGTTCCGTCCGGCTGCTTCTGCGCCTCCAGACGGTGATGGGTGACCACCGCGCACTCAGTGGCAAACCCTTCCGCATGCTGGGCTTCTTTTTCCAGATAGCTCAGCGGGATCAGCAGCGGGAAATAAGCATTCACGTGCCCGGTTTCCTTGAACTTCGCGTCGAGTTGCTTCTGAATGTTTTCCCAAATGCCGTAGCCCCAGGGCTTGATGACCATGCAACCACGCACTTCAGAGTTTTCAGCGAGATCAGCGGCACGGACGACCTGTTGATACCATTCAGGGAAGTCTTTGTCACGGGTGGGGGAAATGGCGGAAGCTTGGCTCATGGGGCTTGCACAGTAGGGCCATTCGGCACCCGGTCAAATGCCCACAGTCATGCCTCATGACTGCGTGGTTTCACGGGGCAGACCCTCATGGTCCAGAGTCATTCACTGAAAGGAGCGAGGCCCCAATGATAGACCTCATGTTTCAGATTAATGCACTCATCCGACACCACCCGGCACTCAGCACCCCATCTCACCTGCGGTACTAGCGAATTCTTTTGAGCCCTTGATAGGTGATTAAGCATCCCGAAATATCCACATGGACGGCGTTTTACTCCAGCTAGAGGCAGCGAACTGAAACAAAAATAGCACCACAAAAAACTCGACACCCGCACACATTTTCTGTAACCTTCGACTCTATTCAGGGTTTATTTAGGTAGACACGAAAACTCGCCGATCATGAAAACACCAAAACTTCTCTGCACCATCGCAGCCGTCGCCCTCGCTCAGGGTTCTCTTTTTGCCGTCAATACTGACCCTGTCGGTTTCGTCAGTGTCACCGTTCCCGCTAACTCCGATGCAGTTTTGGCGGTGCCCTTAAACCGCACTTCCGAATTCAAGGGGTTGACCAGCGCACTCTCCGGCACATCAGGTTCAGTCACCATCACCGTGGCCGGCACGCCCAACTGGACAGCCGGTCAATTTGCCCCTCTTGCGACAGCGAATAAAACCTACGCTCTGCAACTCGCTTCAGGTGCTAAAGAAGGTCTAGTTCTACCAATCACCAACAACGGGACAAACACAGTGACAGTGAGCGCTTCCGACAACCTCACTGGGGTGCTCGCCAGCGGTGAACAGATTGACATTATGCCCTATTGGACACCGGCTTCTCTTTTCCCATCAACATTAGCTGCTGGGGTTCAATTCTTTGGTTTTTCCGCCCCCCCCGCTGGAACTAACCTTGCCGCAATCCAAATCTATAGTCACACTGGTAGTGGTGTTTGGGAAAACGGCGATGATTTTAGTGATGCTTCAAACGAACCGCTGCCCTTCACTTCAGCATTTGTATTGCGGAATGGAACAGCTTCCTCTCAGGTTCTGTCCTTTGTTGGATCAGTCCCGATGACGTCCCACCGCATGACCCTCGCAACTTTAGCGGCGAATAAAGCGCAGGACATTCGTTTCGGTTACGTTTCGCCAGTCGCATCGACACTCGCGCAAGCAGGACTCGCTGGAGTGGGTACTCCAGCGGTAAGTGGTGACCAAATTTTGGTCTTTAATAACTCGCAGTCCGGAATTAATAAATCAGCTGCTCAGATTTTAGAATTCGATGGCACCGATTGGACTGACGGAGAAACTTTCGATGTCGTGACAAATACTTTCCAATTCACTCCAGGCTTTGGATATTTGTACCGCAAGTTTGGGACCACATCTCCAACATCCGTGGTTTGGCAAGACATCCAATCCTATCTTCAATAATCAAATTTACTGTTAATTATGAAAGTAGCACTCTTACCATTACTCTGCTTATTCGCTTCAACAGCGTTTGGCACAGTAACAATGCAGTTTAGTCAGAGCTCTGTAGCAAGAGCAACTGGTTTCGCAAACCATGCTGGCGTCGGCACTGGCGGAATGCGCTGGGGAATCGTTATAGATGCAGGTTCCAATGCCCTGCAAGGCGGGAGTTATGACGTTTTTGATACAAGTGTATCTGGTTTTCTCAGCGTGGGCGGGGTAACTACAGATGACTATTATTTTGCTGGAGGCCTTACGGTTGCCTCAGTTGGAAGCACTCCAACAATTCCTAGCGGAAATGACCCCGGCGGCACAGGTGTCATCTCACAGCTAACAAACGTAGCTATTCCTTATGGTACGGGAGGCATTGGATCTGGCGATGCATTTTCATTGATCTGGTTTGATGGGGCATCTGCTGCAAATTCATACTATGGAATGCTTGCGAACACTGGACCGACTGCCGCATTTACCCTGCCAAATGATGGTGACACTGTTTCGTATGCAGCTTATTTTGCAGGAACAACCGCAGATCCGATCAAAGCCGCTAACCTGCAATTCCCAGGCGCAGCTCCGGTTCCGGAGCCGTCACGGATGATGTTGATTGGATTTGGTTTGATTGGCCTCTTCTTCCGTCGCCGCCGTTAATCGGAAACTGTTTCAGAATTCAACCAGCCTCAGAGTGAAAGCTCTGGGGCTGTTTTGTTTTTGAGTCATTGCGCGCATGCATTGTGAAGGGGAAAATCTCTGCGGCTGCGCGACCCCTTCCCGCGCAGCGCTTGCCTCTCTCGTTTCCCTCGTTTATTAGCGCGACTCCGGTAGGCTGCCGCCGCAGCCTGCTTGGCAACACCGCGAGCGGTCCCGCCAAACCTAATTTCGCTTCTGTCTGAATGAACTACCCCGATCAAGCACGCCGCGTCATCCGCCTGGAAATCGAAGAACTCGAACGCTTGCATGAGCGCATCGGCGAAAGCTTTTCCCGGGCCATTGAAAGGCTGCTTTGCTGCTTTGAAAATCGCGGCAAAATCATCGTCTGTGGTGTCGGTAAAAGCGGCAACATCGGACGCAAACTGACGGCCACGCTCAACAGCACCGGTGCCACCTCCGTCTGCCTGGATGTCGGAGATGCACTGCATGGTGATCTGGGTGTGATTGATCAGGGTGATCTCGCCATCCTGCTCAGCTACAGCGGAGAAACGAGCGAACTGGTCGATCTCCTGCCCCATCTCAAACGCCTCGGCCTGCCAATCATCGCCATCACGGGTGATGCATCCTCAACGCTTGCCCGGCACGCCGACTGCGTGCTCGACGTCCACGTCACCCAGGAGGCATGCCCGCTGAATCTGGCCCCCACCTCCAGCACCACCGCCATGCTTGTCCTCTGTGACGCCCTGGCGATGGTTCTGCTGGAAGCCCGTGGTGTGCAGCCCGAGGACTTCGCCAAGCTGCATCCCGGCGGCTCGCTGGGACGTGCTCTGCTCACCCGCGTCTCCGACGTCATGCGGCGGGGCGATCAACTGGCGCTCGTCCCGCTCAGCACCACCGTTCAGGAAGCGCTCCAGGCCATGACCCGTGCCCGCAGCGGGGCCGCCGTGATCGTGGGGCCGGATGGCGCACTGGCCGGCGTCTTCACCCATGGCGATTTTGTCCGCGCCTTCCAAAAAGACCACGCCATCGCCGAGTTGCCCGTGACTCAGTTCATGACCGTGAAACCGATCAGCATTCAAGCCGACAAACTCGCCGCAGAAGTGCTGGCCACCCTGGAAAAGGTGCGTGTCGATGATCTGGTCGTCCTCAACGAAGCCGGCCACCCAGTCGGCATGGTGGACACCCAGGATCTCACCCGTCTGCGACTTGTCTAGCCGCGCCAGACAGGGCGTGGGAGCCTCTCCAGAAAACTCCGTGATCCGATTCTTGATCAGCCACGCTCTGGCGAGCGCGGCCAGCTGACCCCAAAGTCATCATAATACGCGAGATGCGGCCTGCGCCTCCGTTTCCTGACTCTCTCTTTCTTCAGAATCATGAAACTCTCCTGCCTTCTCATCGCGACCGCGTTCGTCACGACTCCGCTCTTTTCCGCCGACTGGCCCGCATGGCGCGGGCCCACGATGGATGGTCACGCGGCTGCGGGACAAAAACTGCCGGTGAAATGGAGCGAGGGTGAAAACCTCGTCTGGAAGGCCCAGGTACGCGGCCGCGGACATGGTTCGCCGATTGTGGTGGGCAATCAGGTCCTGCTCGCGACGGCGGATGTGGAGACGGAGGAGCAACTCGTGCTCTGCTATGATCGTGGCACCGGAAAGAAACTTTGGGAGTCCGTGGTGCATCGCGGCAACCTCAACACCAAGGGGCATAAAATCTCCTCCCAAGCCTCGTCGGACGTCGTGAGCGATGGCGAGCGGTTATTCGTCAACTTCCTCAACAACGGCGCCATCTACACCACCGCGCTCGATTTGAAGGGCACGCAGCTTTGGCAGCGACGCGTGTGTGACTTTCAGGTGCATCAGGGGTTTGGCTCGTCGCCGGTTGTGCATCAACACATCGTGCTCGTATCTGCCGATCATCGCGGCGGAGGCAAGATGACCGGCCTCAACAAACTCACCGGCGAGATCGTGTGGCAACAGGACCGCCCGCCCGTGGCGAACTACGCCACGCCAGCCGTCCTTACCGCCGCTGGCAAGCTCCAGGCCGTGCTCGCTGGATGCAACAAAGTGGAAAGCTTTGATCCGCTCACTGGCAAAAAGCTCTGGAGCATCGACGGCAGCACCGAGGAGACCGTCGTCACGGCCGTGACCGATGGCAGCCGCGTTTTTCTCGGCGGCGGTTATCCGAAGAATCACACCATGGCCCTCGAAGCGGATGGCAGTGGCAAGATCGCATGGGAGAATGTAACGAAGACCTACGTCCCCTCCATGATCGTCAAAAACGGCCACGTCTTCGCCGTCGGCGATGCAGGCCGCGCCGCCTGCTGGAAAGCCTCCACAGGCGAGGAGTTGTGGAATGAAAAAGTCGATCGTGAATTCTACGGATCGCCTGTCATGGCTGACTCGCGCATCTACGTCACGAGTAAAGGCGGTGTCACCTCCGTCTTCGATGCCACACCGCAGAAGTTCACACTCCTGGGCCAAAATCAACTCGGCGATGAATGCTTCAGCACCCCCGCCATCTGCGACAATCGCATTTACCTCCGCTCCGCCAAGACCAGCCCCGCACGCCAGGAATATCTGTGGTGCGTCGGAGAGTGAGCCAAGCTCCATTCTCTTCATGAAGCGTCTCTCTGTGCTGTTCTATGCCCTCTTCGGCTGCCTTCAAGCCGCCGAACCACTCACTCAAAAAGGTGAACTGCTCTTCAGCGACGATTTCGAGCGCTCCGATCTCGGCGATTGGAAGCCGCTCATCCCGTCCTTTGCCGTGCAAAATGGCGTGCTCAAAGGCTGGCAGACTCGCGATGATCACGGCGCGGTGGGCCGCGTGTATCGGCCGATGAAGAACGTCGTCGTCGAGTTCAAATTCAAGCTCGACGGCTCCAACGGCTTCAACGCCGTGTTCGATGATCAGAACTTCAAAGGTTCCCACGCCGGCCACATCTGCCGCGTCGCCTTTGCCCCGAAACAAATCCGCCTTGGCGACGACAAAGAGGGGGTCATGCGCAACGACATCTTTGAGATGCGCAAGGATCCCGCCAAGAAGACCGAAGCTGACAAACTCCTCGTCGGACGCAGCAGCGCTGCGAACATCGTCATCGACCCGAAACCCTGGCACTGCGTCACCATCGAAATCCTCGGTGATCAGATGCGCGTGATCTTCGATGACAAGCCAATCGGCCACCTAAAGTCTCCCGGTATCGCCCACGAGACCAAAGCAAGCTTCCACTTCACCGTGAACGGCCCCGGCGTACTCTTCGACGACGTGCGCATCTGGCAGGCGGAATAGCTGCCAGCCAGAACACCTCTCAATTCCATGAACAACCGGCTTCTCCTCCCCATCACCCTCCTCTTGTCCGTCATCACCCTGGCGTGCGCTGAAGAATCGTTGCCACCCACGATCATGACCACACGTGGCAAACTGCTCGCCAGCGAAGAGTTCGCCAAGGTGCCTGAGCCATTCACAGGCAAGCCCGCCGGCTTCGCGAGCGGCTTCACAGGCTGGCGCTACAACAGCACTGCCGCCGGTGGCAAATCAGGCCGGTGGGAGATCGCGCAGGGAGAGTTTCGCGGCATCGAGACACCGGGCGCGAATCATCCTGCGACGGCGTCGTTTGGCATCGCGTATCAGGACGTGATCATTCAGTGCGACGTGCGCTTGAACGACGTGCGCTTGAACGACGTGCCGGACGAGGGGCGGAAATATCGATCGCTGTTCGTGAAGGCCACGGATACCAAAGATTACGTCATCTCGCTGAGCGTTGGTCAGGGTGGCCTGTTTTTGACGCCCTATGATGCGGACAAAATCAATCCAGCGACGAAGCAGCGCGAGAAAGGCAGCACAGAGAAGCTTCTCAAGCCGATCAAGCTCAACGAATGGCACACCATCGTGCTTGAGATCAAGGGCGACGAAGTCACCGGCACGCTGGACAGGCAAAGCATCACGCTGAGCAACAAGCTCATCAGCACCGCCAAGCACAGCATCATGCTCGGAGCCGGCACCGAGGCGAGCTTCCGCAATCTGCGCATGTGGGAAGCTCTGCCGAATGCCGACTGGCCTGCGAACAAAGCGAAACTCATGAAGGTGACGAAATAAAACGTCTCCCGCCTTCCACATCAAACCGCACTCCTCCTTTCACTCGTCTGCTCAATTTACGCCGTCCATATCCGGGACTGGCCACTGGAAAGGCCGCGCCAGAACTGCATCAAGCGAATCGTCAGGCATGAAGAGAATGGCAGCAGACGCTCCGCCGACACGCCCCGATCCATCACTGCCAATCCCCAGCGCTGAGCCTGAAGATCCGAACAACGATCCACCTGCGCTCAAGGCTGGACAATAGTCGGCGGCATTTAGAAGGTCTTGAGACCAGAAGCAGGCAGTGCGGTTTCGAGAGGAAGCGGCACCTGGAATGGATCACTCTCTCACCCGTCATTGATTCAATCGGGGTGCAGGCAGCGTTTGAGTCTGACCCGTGATTGCCCCTGCCCTGCCTCACCCATTCCCGCTCCAACATGACACTCAAGATTCTGTTCATCTCGCTCGTGCTGCCAGCCATCAGCTTGCGGGCCGCGGATCCAGCCAATCAACCGGTGTATCCGCCGCAGCCATGGGCGGCCTGGGTGGAGCCTGATTTCCCGTTCTTTTCCTCCATCCTGGATGCACGGCGCGAGGGGGTGGGCGTCAACAATCTCACGCCGCGCGGCATGGTGCTGAAGCTTGATCATGAATGCTGGGCCTGTTTTGACACCGACCTGCTGCGTGTCGCGGCGGTGTGGCGCGGCAAGGGCGTGACCGACAAGGCGCTGGCTCCCGGATCATATCTGGATGCAGGTCGCAAAACACCGGGCGGCCAATTCCCGGCACCACAACCGGATGGCAAGCTTTGGCTGGGCAACGGCCTCTTCCCAGGCTGTCAAAACGGCGGGCAGGTGGTGATGAACGATCCGCGTGAACCTGCGCCGAGTGTCGAGGAAGTCGGGCGCGGTCCAGTCGCGGAGAGCATCGGCCGCTTCGATGGCGTGCGATTGGTGAAGGATGGAATCGTTCTCGAATACACCGCCAGCGGCGCGAAACTGCGTGAATGGTGGCAGGCTTCGAAACATGAAGGCAGGCTCGTCATCGAACGGCATGTCAGCGTGGGCGCTTCCTCCAAGCCGCTGCTGCTGGTGATTGGAGCAAAGGTGAATGGCCCGGCCCAGGAGATCGAAACCGGCGTCACGGTGACCGGCGATGCCGAACTCGTGGCTGATGAAACGCTGTGGATCGCGCGGGTGCCTGCACATGATCAACCGGTTTCGTTTTGTGTGTCGCTCTGCGATGAACAGGCGGCACCGGCGGTGAAGCCGCGACCGATTTCGAAAGAGGCTGCCAAAGTGCGCTGGCCGCAGGAAGCCATCTCAAAAGTCATCCCCTCAACAGCGAAGGGCGCGTATGTGATCGATCACATCAACCTGCCCGATGACAATCCCTGGAAGCGCGCGCTGCGTCTGGGCGACATCCAGTTCCTCAAAGACGGCACAGGCGTGGCTGTCACGGTGGATGGCGATGTGTGGATGCTTCGCGGCCTGCATGAAACGAACAACAAGGTCCGGTGGAAACGCTTTGCTTCAGGTCTTCATGAACCGATGACGGTGGCGATCCGCGATGAGCAAATCTTTGTCTTCGACCGCAACGGCATCTGGAAACTCATCGACACCAATCACGATGGCGAGGCGGATGTGCATGAGTTGTTTTCAAACGCCTTCGCGCAAACAGCGGACATGCGCGAGTTTCCCAGCACCCTGCGGCTTGCGCCCGGCGGCGGGTTTGTCATCGCCAAAGGCGGCCAGGAGTCCACGACCTTTGGCAAGCACAACGGCAGCGTCCTGCGCGTGTCGGCGGACGGCCGGAAGAGCACCGTGCTCGGTTATGGATTCCGCCAGCCGAGCGCCGGTGTGAACATTCGCACCGGCCTCGTCACTTCCAGCGATCAGGAGGGCCAGTACGTGCCGAGCACGCCGCTGCACATCGTGCGTGACGGCCAGTTTTACGGCTTCATGAGCGACAAGCGTCCGCATGAGCAATACCCGGCTCCGATCGCCGATCCGCTCGTCTGGATGCCGCACGCGGTGAACTCATCCGCAATGTCACAGGTGTGGCTTTTCGATGCGAAGATGGGACCACTCAACGACTCGATGGTGCAGATCTGCTTCAACAAACCGGAGTTGCTGCGCGTGCTCATGAATGATCGGGGCAGCCGGCCCCAGGCCAGCGTGGTGAGCATCACGAGCGCGTTTGATTTCACCCCGCTGAACGGCTCGGTGAATCCGGCGGACGGCCAGCTTTACCTCGCAGGTTTCCAGGTCATCGGCTGGGGCAACACCCTCGACACGCTCGCCGGACTCGGCCGCGTGCGGTACACGGGTGCTGACTGCCTGCTGCCGCGTGAAATCGTGCCGATGGACAAGGGAGTGCTGCTCCGCTTCGACGTGCCGCTCGATGCGGGAAAGGCCGCTGATCCCGCCAACTACTCGCTCGCCTCCTGGGGTTACAAGCGCGCCCACACCTATGGCTCCGCCCAATACAAGGCCGACGGCACCACCGGCATCGACTGGCTGACGCCGAGCAGCGCTTATGTCAGCAAAGATGGTTACGCTGTCTTCATCGGCGTTCCTGACATGAAACCCGTGATGCAACTGCGCATCGGCTACTCAATCACCAGCAGGAGCGGTGCCGCGCTGGAGGAGAACATTTACACGACACCCTATGAACTCGTGAAGTTTGACCCAAAGGCGGAAGGCTTTGGCGAAATCCAAATCGACCTCACCCGGCGCGCCGCGGTGGCTCAAAAATCAGGTCCGGTGACTGCGGAGGAAGGACGCCGCCTCGCGCAGGTGCTCGGCTGCGTCGCCTGCCATTCGGTGCAGGACCAGGATCTTTTCCACATCGGCCCGAAATGGAAAGGCCTCTTCGGCACCAGGCGCGACTACCTGGATGAGAAAAAGAAAAAGGGCAGCATCACCGCTGACGAAAACTATCTCCGCGAGTCCATTCTCCAGCCCTCCGCCAAGCGACACATCTCCTACACGCGCAGTGAATACGCCATGCCCAGCTATGCCGGTGTCGTCACCGGTTCCCAGCTCGAATCACTCGTGCTCTACATCAAGTCCCTCAAATGAATCCCATGAAGCGACGATTCCTTCTGCTGCCAGCGGTCTGCGCGCTCGCTGTCGATGGAGCTTCGGCGGCCGGGATCGACTACAACCGGGATGTGCGGCCCATCCTGTCTAACCAATGTTTCAAATGCCACGGGTTCGATCCCGGCACGCGCAAGGCGAAGCTTCGGCTCGACCTGCGCGAGGAAGCGCTCAAGCCGGCCGGGTCGGATGAGGTGCCGATTGTGCCCGGCAAGCCGGAGGCGAGCGAACTCATGCGGCGCATCGAGAGCAGAGATCAGGATGAGGTGATGCCGCCCGGCAAAGACCATGAACCGCTCAAACCAGGCGAGATCGCGATCCTGAAACAATGGATCGCCGAGGGCGCGGAGTATCAGGCGCACTGGGCATTCGTGCCGCCCAAGCCCGGGAGTGAAAGTTCCATTGATGCCATCGTTCAGAAGGCTCTCGCGAAGCGGCATTTGAAACCGTCACCCAAAGCGGATGAGGCAACGCTCGTCAGGCGGGTTTCGCTGGCATTGACAGGCCTGCCCAATGTCTCTGGCAGACCGGATGGATCCCACCGGACCTATGAACAGGTGGTGGATGATTTGCTCGCATCACCCCATTTCGGAGAGCGTCTGGCGCTCGACTGGCTGGATGTGGCACGCTACGCGGACACGCATGGCTACTACACCGACGCCGAGCGGCAGGCCTGGCCGTGGCGGGATTGGGTGATCCGGGCCTTCAATGCGAACATGCCGTTTGACCGGTTCACCATGGAACAATTGGCAGGTGATCTTGTGCCAAATGCCACCCTCGATCAGCGCATCGCCACCGCATTCAACCGCAATCACATGGTCACGAATGAAACCGGCGTCATCGAGGAGGAATACCGCCTGGGCTATGTCTCCGACCGCGTGGAAACGACTGCGGCGGCGTGGCTTGGCATCACGCTGGGCTGTGCGAAGTGCCACGATCACAAATACGATCCGCTGACACAGAGGGATTACTTCAGCCTCTTTGCAGCCTTCAACAACATCGATGAAAAAGGCATCATCAAAGACCTCGCCAACCCGGTGATCCAACTGCCGACAAAATCCCAGGAGCAGCAACTGGCTGGCCTAACTAAAGAGTTGAAACAACGACAGGAAGAGCTTGCGGCGAAGCGTCCTTCATTGAGCAAAGAGATCGGTGCCTGGGAACCAACCGCGCTGCAATCGCTGCCAGCCGCGCCGGAAAAAGGCAGCCTCGTGCACTTTGATTTCGATGCCGACAACACCGACCACGGGCCCAAACAGGTGAAGTCCACAACCACGGGCAAACTCGTCAGCGGCCCAGGCGTGAAGGGTCGGGCGACCGTGATGGATGCCACGCAATACATTGATTTCGCCGATCCGCAGCCGATGGAGCGCGATCAGGCCTTCAGCTTGTCCGTGTGGATCAATCCAGGCAGTTCACCGCAGGGCTGCGTGGCCTCGAAGCAGGACTCCAATGCCGAAGCGCGCGGTTTTGAGATCCTCTGGTACAAAGCTCAGCCGCGCATCAATCTCGCTCACCGCTACGGCAATGACGGCATCGAGGTGGTGGCGAAGGACAAGTTCAGCGGCGGTCAGTGGCGTCATCTCGTCATCACTTACGATGGTTCATCCAAGGCCGCCGGGCTGAAAGTGTATGTCGATGGCAAGCTCAGCGAGGTCGATGTGCGGCGCGATTCCCTGAGCGGCTCCATCGCTTCCAAAGAGCCGTGGCGCATTGGCTGGAAAGGCACCGGCATCGGATTCGAAGGCAGCGTGGATGAGTTTCGCCTGTATGATCGCGCGATCAGTTCGGATGAGGTCACCGCGCTGCACTGGCGCGAGTTTTTGGAGGGCACACTGGCCACCGCACAAGGACAGCGCATCCGCAGCACAAGCGACAAACTGGAGGCCTA
>CANJVS010000028.1 GCA_947477755.1 Verrucomicrobiaceae bacterium
AGACACGAAATCAGTTTCCAACCTCCTCTCTTTTGCCAAACCCAGCCTTCCCGGTCCGCTGGCTCCATCTTCCCGCGGCCCGAAACAAATCCCTGTGCGCGAGGCCTATGACCGCGAGTTCGAGCGCTTCCTCGTCCGCATGTTCCTGGAGCGTCATCCCGACATCGTCGCGAAGTTCCTCGATTCTGAAGCTTCGGCGAAACTGCCGGTGGAGGCCCGTGTGCTTGCTTCGCTCGCGCTGGAGCCGAAAAACAGCGCCTCGCGTGTCGCCAAATTGCTGCCGCTCCTTGACCGTGCGCCGAACGATGAAGAACTTCTCAGGCTTGCACAATTTCCAGCGGAGTCAGGTGTCGGCGATGCGTTGAAGGCTCTTCTGACAAACGAAAAATCGCGCGGTGCCGTCGCTGAGAAACTGCTCGCTCAGCGCACCAAGCTCGATGCCGCGCAGATCGCGCCGCTGCTCACCGAAACAGCCAAAGGCATGCTCGGGAGCGCACCAGCACTCGCCTTGCAACTCATCAGTGGCTTCCAACTTGCAACGCTCGAAAGCGATCTCCTCGCGCTCCTGAAATCGAAGGCTGACGCCAGCCTTCTCCTGACCCTCCGCGATCTGCGCAGTGGTGAGGCTGAACTCTTCGCCACGCTTGCCAAATCCGATCCCGATCCACTCACGCGCGATGCCGCGCTTCAAGCCCTCGCTGCTTCACGGGCACCTGATGCCGCAGCGAAGCTCCTCGCGCTGTATCCTTCGCTCCAGCCTGCGCAGCGCCGGACCGCCCTGAACGCCGTGTCCAGCACCAAAGCCGGAGCCAGGACCATCGTCAGTGCTTTGCTTGATAAAACATTGCCGCAAACCGATCTCGACGGACCCACGGTCGAACGACTCGCCACCGTGCTCGGCAATGACCCTGCGCTCGAAAAACTTCAGCAGCAACTCGGCGGCATTTTCCGCGAAGTGCTTCTCTTCGACGGCAGCGAAGAGGCATGGATCGACAGCAAGATCACACTGGAGGGTCCATTCACTGTCGAGACTTGGGTGCGCCTCGCGCCGGGGATCGGGAACGAGGACGACATTCTCGGCGTGCCGGGTGGTGTGGAGATGAACTTCTTCGGCTCCAAGTTCCGCGTCTACGCAGGCTCCGAGCTGCACGACGTGGTCGTCGCCAACAAGCCGATGACGCCCGACCTCTGGACACACATCGCTGTCACGCGCGATGCGAAAGGCATCCTCAAGATCTACCAAAACGGCGAACTCGACGCCACTGCCAGCAAGCCAGCTCCCGCGAAGTGGGAAAACTGCCGCATCGGCTGGAGCGGCCCGAAAAAGGGCACCGAAGGTGTGATGACGGAGTTCCGAGTGTGGAAGGTGGCGCGGAGTGCGCAGGAGATTCGTGCCGCATTTGATAGGTCGGATCGGTCCAATAAGTCCTACATGAGCTATCCTGCTGCCGGCACCAAATTTGGCAAAGGTGCCCGAATCGCCAAGACGACCGACACGCCACCGCTGCTCACGGAAGAGCAGGCCAAAGCGCTCGATGCCAAGTTCAGCAAGCTCACCGCCCTCGCTCCCAAGGGCAATGCAGCGAATGGCAAAATGCTCAGCGCTCTCTGCATGGCCTGCCACCAGATCGGCAGCGCCGGTGGCCAGATCGGACCGAATCTGAGTGGTGCCGGGGCCATGGGATTGGAGGCCGTGCTGCGCAACATCCTCACGCCCAATGCCGCCATGGAACCCGGCTACCGCATCTACCGGGTTGAAATGAAAAACGGCGACCTCATTGATGCGTTTTTTGTTAGCGAAGACAAGCAGGCCGCCGTCATCCGCCAGCCCGGCTTCCCGGATCGACGTCTCAACAAGGCGGACATCCGCAGCACCAAGTTCATCCGCCGCAGCCTCATGCCCGAAGGCTTGCTCGACGCTCTGCCCGATCAAAGCGCAGCCGACTTGCTCGCCTACCTGATGACACTGAAGGGTTGATGCCAGGGAGAGGCATTTGCCAAGTGCCCCATCAAGGAGGCGGACTCGCCAAGTCCGCTTTCCCGAACCGGGACTTGGCAAGTCCCGCTCCTTGAGACAAATGCGGCGATGGGCAGGTCGCAGATGATGGCTTGGTGACCCATGATGTTTGCTGTCCGGCGGCAAGAAACGCATCCTCGCTGTGGTATGCTGTGATCAACCATGAACTCACACCCGCACCCATCGTCATCGGTCACCCCGGCATCTGATTTCAACCAAGGCTCGCAGTTCTGCCCCGATTGCTCTGAGCATTCTATTCCGGAGGCTGGGCATGGCCGGCGGGATTTCATCCGTGTCTTGACCGGTGGGGCGATGGGACTCGTGGGTGGATCGTCGCTGCTCCCGCACTCGGCGCTCGGTGCATCCGCGGCTGAAAAGGTGCGTGCAGCGAAGCCTGCCGAGGGACTCGTCCGCGAACTTTTTGCCACGCTTACCGCCGGCCAAAAATTGGCGATGGTGATGCCTTGGGATCATGGTGCGGACAAAGGCGGCATCCCGACCCGGCTCAAGACGCACAATGCGGCACCGCTCGGAAAGAAGATCGGCGAGCAGTTCACCAAACCACAGCAGGATCTCATCCGCGAGACATTCAAGGCGATCCTGTCAGACGAGGAGTCCTATGACCGGATCAGCCGCCATGGTAAGTGGGACAGCAGTGGTTCCTTTGAAGGCAACGGCATTGCCATCTTTGGCGACCCATCAGGCAAGGAGCCGTTCTCCTGGGTCTTCGCCGGTCATCACCTCACTTTGCGCTGCGATGGCAACTCACAGCCCAACACTGCCTTTGGCGGACCGATGTACTATGGTCACTCCACCAACGGACACAGCGATCAGAACGTGTACAATTACCAGACGCGGGAGGTGATGAACGTGTTCGACATGCTCAACAAGGATCAGATGAAGCATGCGGTGATCGTGGGTTCGCCTGGCGACGGCGTGGGCGCGTTGAAGGCACGCTTGATCGAACAACCACTGGGTGGAATAGGCTACGGTGATCTCGATGAATCGCAGCGCAGTCTCGTGACTGGAGTGATGCGGACCTTGCTCAATCCCTTCCGCAAGGAAGATGGCGACGAAGTGATGCAACTCATCAAGACCAACGGCGGCGTGGATAAACTGCGCCTCGCCTTCTACAAGGACACTGCGGAGAAAGGCAATGATCGCTGGGACGCCTGGCGTATCGAAGGCCCCGGCTTTGTCTGGAACTACCGCGTGCTGCCGCATGTGCATTGCTTCGTGAACGTCGTCGGTCAGGCTTAGGGATGCCAAAGTGCCTTCAAGCATGGCCTGTTGGTTAGCTTTTCTGCGAACTAGCAGCCGGCCGTGTCTGCGCGCGGGGACAAGCCGGATTTCAAAGATGATGCCCTGCCGGATGTCTCATCAAGGAGACGGACTTGCCAAGTCCGCTTTCCCAAACCTGGACTTGGCAAGTCCCGCTCCTTGTGATGAATGCGGCGATGGTTTTAGCCGGAAATTAACCGAGAGCAGGCACCTCTTTATCCGTGCCCGGAAAAAGCAAAACTGCATCGATGCGTGATCCTGATGATGGGAAGGAAGGTTGAGAGCCGGGAGGCTCGGGTATCCCGGCGTTCTTATTTCGCGAGCACCTGAACTTTGCCGCTTTCGCCGAGGCCATTGAGCGGGGTGGGCCGGCTCATGAAGTAGCCGCTGCCGCCTTTCTTGCTGCCTTTCTGAATGATCACCCCCTGAAAAGCCGGTTTACTCAGATCCGTGTGGGTGAAGGTGCCGGTAAAAAGGCCGCTGGCTCTGGTGATGAGCATGGTGGGGCTTGCGGCGAGTAGAGCGGGAGTTGTCGGGACGGGTGCATTCGTGACCACATTGGTCAGGGCGATGTTGATGTTGGAGGACAGCGTCCCTGGATTGAGCAGACCGCCGGTCAAGGTGAGCGTGGCATTGCCGGTGGTGGCGTTCACGGCGGCGAGACCCGGGAAGACGCTGGGGGTGGGTAGCGGCATGGTGGGGGGGATCACATAGCGCGCGCCGTTAAGATCCACGGTGATGCCGCCAGGCCAGCCGTGTTTGTACCATTGCACTTCCACGAGCGGGACAGGATCAGGACGGAACCAAAGCAGGTTGCTGCCAGCCACATCTTCATCGCTGGCGGAGGCGTCGCTCAGCGCAGCCATTCCGGCGATGCTTCCCTTCAAGTTATAGAGCTGAGCAAAGACGGGCCAAAGGTTGAGCTTGGACAGCGGAGCACTGGCTGTGATCGGGGTATGGTCGGCAAGCTTGCCGGTCAGGCTCACGGTGCCATTCACATTCACGGTCATGGTCGCAAAGCCATCGCCCTGCGGATAGGTTTTGGAATCCTTCGCCGGAGTTTGTGTCTTGCCGGGGAAGATCACGGTGTAGGGCTTTGTCGCAGTCCCCGCCAGGCTGGATGAAAGTTTGTTAGTTGCGCTGTACTGGGCGCGGTCAGCCGTCACGGTGGACAGGGTTTGAACAACGCCCGTCAGCTTCTGCGTGACGGTGCCGGTGATGGTGCCGCTGCCGCCGCTCATATCGAGCTGCAGAGACATCTCGATGTCCGGCTTGCCGGCGCGGACGAAAGTCAGTGTGGTGGCGCGCGTGGTAATGTTGAAGCGCGCGACGCCGGCGTTATCAAAGAAGCCTGGAGTGCTGAGGCTTTCGCCATTGATTTTCAGCGTGCCGGTGAAGCTGCCTTTGCTGGTGAGGGCAAGGCTGAGCAGACCGACATTGTCCACGCCGGGTGTGGTGCCATTGGGAGCAGGTTGTGTGGCGGAGGGCAGGGCGAGCCCATTGAACACTCCGGTGCCAACCAGTGAGGTCGTGAAGGGATTGGGAACGAAGTTGGCGGTGAGCACCAGGCCCTAGGTGAACCGGAAAGTCAGCACCTGAAATTCTTGTTTGGCAGGGATGACGTCGGTGCCTGTGAGATCATTGATTGCCCAGCCGTTGAAGACCTGGCCGCCAGTGGCTGTCGGCAGTGCCGAAGGTGTCGCGGTGATGGTGTAGACTTTGCCGACTTCACGGAAGGTTGTTCCCACGAAGCCAGGCGTGAGGCTGCCGCTGCCTGAGAGGAGCACCTGAAGTGAGCGCGTGACCGTGAAGAAGCGGGTGAGTGATTTGGTGTTGCCCTTGTAGTCGGTGACGATGACTTCCACCGTGTTCAGGCCAGTCACGGGGGTGATGGATGCAGAGAACGTGGTGCTGGTGCCGCCGGGTGTTCCGAGCGTGGCCAGTGTCAGCGGACCGGTTGAACCGACTGAGGTGATGTTCCTGACTTCGACCTTTTGCACACCCCTGGTGTCGGTGGCGATGCCGGTGACACTGGTGTCAGCTGTCGTGGTCACGCCGACGAGCGCTTTTTCGGCAGGCGTACTAATGGTTAGGCCGGGCGGCGTGATGTCGGCGGGCAAGGTGGCCGACGGATCGATGAGCGTCACCCGCGCTGTGCCGGGACTGCCAAGTATAGCGCCGCCGCTGGGTGCACTTAGGGTGACAAGGAAGGTTTCGTTGGGTTCCACCACTGGCGGTGTCTCCGCAAGAGTTTGCACGTCGAAGGTCTTACTCGTCTCGCCATCAGCAAACACAAGGGTTTGAGTGTTGGCTGTGTAGTCTTTGACGGCGGTAGCTGCGGAGGCCGGGGCAGGGCTGAGGATGCTGGTGGCGACCTTGACACTGACGGAACCCCGCGTGCCCAGAATGCGGTTGATGGTGAGTGTGGCGTTGCCGCCTTCCGCCACGGCATAACCGGACTGATCAAAAACGAAGGTGCCCGGGGTGGTGCCATAGATTGCAAGGGAATGATAGGAAGCCGGGCTGGCACCCAGACTGCTGATTCTCCTGCCCGCAAGCAGGCCGACCGTGTTCACAGCCACCGGAGCGGGGCGGTTCGTCGTCGAGTTGTCCCCGAGCTGACCGTAAGCATTGTAGCCCCAGGCGGCGAGGGTGCCGTCTGAGCATAGGGCAAAACCTTGCTGCGAGCCGGCAGCCAGGGCGATCACGGTCTTGCCAAACAGGGCGCTGGTTCCGTTGATCGCATTGACTGACACTGGCGTCTGGCGGTCATCCGCTGAATTGTCTCCGAGCTGGCCGAAGCTATTCCCTCCCCAGGCTGCAACCGTGCCGTCTGAGCAAAGTGCCAGGTTGTGGAAACCGGCGGCAGTGAGGGCGGTCACGGTTTTGCCATGAAGAGAACTGGTGCCACTGGCCGTGCTCACTGCCACTGGCGCGGATTGATCCGTTGTCGTGTTGTTCCCGAGTTGGCCGTTGCCGTTGTAGCCCCAGCCTGCAAGCGAGCCGTCGGAGCACAAAACAAGGCTGTGATAGATGCCGGCGCTGATGGCTGTCACGGTCTTGCCAAACAGGGCGCTTGAGCCACTCGCTGTGCTCACCGCCGCGGGCACAGATTGATTCCCTGAATTGATTCCTGGCAGGCCCAGCTGGCCGTATGCGTTGTAGCCCCAGGCCGCGAGTGTGCCGTCAGAGCAAAACGCAAGGCTGTGGTATCCGCCTGCAGCGATGCTCGTCACGATCTTGCCAAAGAGCGCGCTGACGCGATTGTCGGTGTTCACCGCCACAGGCGCAGGCTGATGGGTCGTGGTATTGTCACCAAGCTGGCCGTTGCCGTTTTGTCCCCAGGCTGCAAGCGTGCCGTCGGAGCACAGCGCAAGGCTGTGGCTGTTACCTGCCGCGATGGCAATCACGGTCTTGCCAAAGAGCGCGCTGATTCCGCTGGCCCTGTTTACAGCCACCGGTGCATAGCTGTTGTTCCATGTGTTGTCGCCGAGTTGGCCGTTTACGTTTTGCCCCCAGGCCACGAGCGTTCCGTCGGTGCAGAGTGCCAGACTGTGATTGTCTCCCCGAGCCACTTGAACAATGAGCTTGCCAGTCAGAACGCCACTCTGGTCCACCGCCACGGGTGATGGCTGAGACGTGCCGGTCCCGTCCCCGAGTTGACCGTATTCGTTGTAGCCCCACGCGGCTAGGTTGGTGTAAGGCCAGAGCAGAACCAGATCATTGCCGTCTCCACCGTAATACCAGGCAACGAATGGATAGGTCTGACCCCTGAAGCTCAGTGGCACGGTGGCTCCGTTGGCGATGTTGCTGAAGGCACCCTGAATGAAGGCGGTGCCGGTGTTTTTGATCACCGTCAGATTCGTGCCTGGAGACGGGGCAAAGTTCAGAGTCAGGGTCAGAGACCGCCCGGTCGCGTTCACGGAGCTGAGCGTGGCTCCCACTGTGGCGGCCGCAGCAAAGGCCGCTGTCACGCCGGTTGTTGTGGTGCCGCTGAGCTGAATGCGAAAAGGATTTTCGTCGCCATCATTGCTGACCAGTTGGAGTGTCGCTGTTTTTGCCCCGGCGATGGTCGGTGCATAGCGTACAACATAATTGGTTGATCCATCCGGTCCTTCGACGGGGGCGGTCGGACTGCTCACCACGCTGAACTGACTTGCATCCGTTCCGCTTAGGGTGATGCCCAGACCGGTCAGGCTGGATCCGCTTCCTCCAGTGTTCTTAACGGTGAAAACCATGTCTGCGGAACAGCCCACGGGCACCGCGCCGAAGCTTCGAAGCGTTCCGCTGCCGAGGTTGCTGCCTCGGGGTTGTTCCACCGTGATTTCCGGTTCGACACCCGAGCCTTGAATGCTGAAGTTGCACGGGTTCTCATCGCCATCCGTGTTGCTGATGCTCACCGCGGCGCTGCGCGTGCCCGGAGCACTTGGGTCAAAGGCTATCTGGAATGTGGTGCTTCCAGTGAGAGCGCCCACGGGTGAAGTTGGCTGGATGGCAACGCTGAAATCTGCCGCATGAGCACCGCTGATCACGACCTTTGGCGTGCCGGTGAGATTGAGGGGCAGTGAGCCGGTGTTGGTGATGGTGAAGGTGCGCACCACACTGGCGCCGGTGATGTTGGTGCTGCCGAAATCGGTGTGATCGATGAGGCTCGGGCTCGCGTCTCCATCAGTGATCTCCACGCCATTGCCAATGATGGCGATCTCGAACAATGCGAGACTCGCCACATGTTGCAGCAGTCCTGAACTTCCGTTCTGGAAGGCGCCGACAGTGCGCGCGAGGGCACGAACCTGAATGCTGGGGGAAAGTGACAGGCCTGTGAGTTGCCAGTTGGAGGTGGTGCCGGCACGACTGCCATTTCCGAGAGGCGTCCAGTTCATGCCGCCGTCTGAACTTTGATCAAAGGAGACCTGTGAAACTTCGGGGGCACCGCCGCCTCGCGCCCAGACAATCTGCGTTGGATCCACTGCGCTCAGTGTTTGAGTTGCGGTGTCATTGAGTAAGCGGGCCAGGCGGTTCCTGGTCACTCCGTCCATCGTGGAGAACTGGCCGCCGGCCAGAACTTGGCCATCTGCCTGAATCGCCACACAGAGGACAGTGCCATTCGCAACTGGAGCGAAACCCTGATCAAGCGTGCCGTCGGCGTTTACGCGCGCGATGCGCAAGCGCGCTGTCCCGCCCAAATTTGAGAACTGCCCGCCAAGAAGAATTTGCCCGTTCGCCTGAACCGCCAGACTGAACACAGAGCTGTCCGGATTTGGATTGAAATCCGTGTCGAGCGAACCGTCGGAATTGATTCGCGCCAAAAAGTGACGCGCTGAACCACTGATGGTTAGGAAGTCTCCGCCAAGGATCATTTTACCGTCCGCCGTCATTGCTGCGCAATTGACGAGGTTGTCCGCACCAGGATCAAATCCCGTGTCGAGCAATCCGTCGGCATTGACTCTGGCGATGCGGTTGCGGGTGGTTCCGCCGATGCTGGTGAAGCCGCCGATGAGCAGAATGTTGCCATCCGCCTGCACCACCATCCCATTGACGGCACCGTTTGCATTGGGATTGAAACCGGCATCCAGCGAGCCGCTGGTGGTGATGCGTGCAATGCCGTTGCGGGTGGTGCCACCCACACTGCTGAAGATGCCGCCGAGCAGAATCCTGCCGTCCGCCTGCACGGCCACGCTTTCCACCTGACTGTTTGCGTTGGGGTCAAATCCCGTGTCGAGAGTGCCGTCGGCATTCAGTCGCGCGATTCGACTGCGGGGCACGCCTTCCACATTGGAGAACTGGCCGGCGAGCAGGATTTTACCATCCGCCTGCACCGCCACACTGCGGACGGTGTCGTCAATATTGGGATTGAAATCCATGTCGAGACTGCCGTCGGCATTGAGCCGAGCCATGTTGCCGCGAGACGAGCCTAACAAGGAATGAAACAATCCGGCGATGATTGTTTTGCCATCCGGCTGCACTGCTGTGGCCAGCACCATGCCGCCCACGACATTGGCGTCGAACTCATCGACATCACCCGGCCTTACCGTGTCTCGGCGGGTGACGGTGAGCGTGTAGGTTTTGACGGTGGAGCCATCCTGCGCCGTGACCAGGACATCAATGGTATTGCTGCCCGTGTTCAGCGGCAGGCTGGCACTGGCTGTGCCGGAGTCGACACTGGCGTAGCCGCCACTATTGATTCTGACTTGAATCGCCGCATTGGCATCCGAATGCGTCGGGGTCACGCTGAGGCTGGAGGAGGTGTAGCCCACGCTGGCAGCGTAGCTCGTGGTTCCCGCGTCAAATCCGGGTGTCAACGTCCCGGCGCTGGTGATGAGGCTGGTGAGATCGGCGTCTGCGGAAACAAAACCGGTGCCACTGATGCTGAAGTTGTAGGGATCCTCATCGCCGTCATCATTGTCGATACGCACACTGGCGCTGCGGGTGCCGCCCGCGCTGGGATCAAAGGTGATCTGGAAAGTGGTGGTGCCGGTCAGAGCTGCCACAGGTGAGGCTGGCTGCGTGTTGACGCTGAAGTCAGCGGAGTGGAGTCCGCTGATCAGCACCTTTGGCTCGCTCGTGAGATTGAGGGCGAGTGTGCCGGTGTTGATGATGGTGAACGTGTGCACCACGCTGCCGCCGGTGACGTTGATGCTGCCGAAGTCACTGTGATCGCCTGTGCTTGGGGTTGAATCACCATCAGTGATTTCGACACTGTTGCCACTGATCGAGATCTCGGGGACCAGCACAAAGCTTGCCTCCTGTTCCACCATCCCGGAGCTGCCGTTTTGGTAGCCGCTCGCCGCGCGCCCGCTGGCTCGCAGCAGGCCGAAGTCAGGGAGGCTGATGTCAGTGATCTGCCAGTCGGTGGTAACTCCCACGCGAGTGCCCGCGCCAAGTGGAGTCCAGGTGACACCGCCGTCACTGCTTTTTTCAAAAGTCACCTGGGTCACTTCGGGCGTGGTGCCGGTGCGTGTCCAGAGCACCTGAGTGGAGGAAGGCGCAGTGAGTGTTTGAAGGGCTGGTCCGTTCATCAAGCGGGCAAACTTGACGCGTGTGGTTGGAGCAATGGCCCCATTGGGTTGAAGAGCGGCGAAATCGCCGCCGAGCAGAATCCTGCCATCCGCCTGCAGAGCCAGGGTTTTAACCGTGTTGTCGGCCTGCGGATTGAATGTGACATCAAGTGTGCCGTCGGCATTCAATCGGGCGATGCGCTGCTGGGCGGTCGCGCCTGCCGACCCGTTTGGCTGAAGTGTGGTGAAATCGCCCCCGATCAAAATTCTCCCATCCGGTTGCAGGGCCATTCCATAGACGTTGCCGTTGGCCTTTGGATCGAAACCGGTGTCGAGCGTGCCATTGGCATTGACCCGCGCAATGCGCTGCCGCGAAGTGAAACTTACCGCCCCGTTGGGTTGGAGTGTGTTGAAAGCACCGCCGAGCAGAATTCGGCCGTCAGTCTGCACCACTACGCTATAAACTGTATCAACAGCCTTTGGATCAAAGCTGGTGTCGAGTGAGCCATCGGCATTGAGTCGCGCAATCCGTTGCCTGGCGGTCGGACTCGCGGCCCCATTCGGCTGGAGCGTGGTGAAGTTGCCACCGAGCAGAATTTTGCCATCGGGCTGCACTGCCACGCAAAAGATGCTGGCATTCGCATTTGGATCAAAGTCGGTGTCGAGCGTGCCGTCGACATTGATTCGGGCGATGTTGTTGCGGGGCGTTCCGAGCACGGAGGTGAAGCCACCCGCGATGATGGTTTTGCCATCCGCTTGAATGGAGGTCACCGTCACAAAGTTGCCCGTGATCCCGGCATCGAAAGTCGTGTCGAGTGAACCATCCACAGCCGCCCGGGCCGGCTGAACGGTGGCGCAAAGCGTCAGGATGACAGCAAGCGTGGTGAGGAGAAAATGACGGAAGCGTTTCATCGCAATGAACTGGCCTAATGAATTTTTAAATTGCAAGATTTCACGGCTGATTTGTCCATGGAATCGTTGCAGTTCTTGTCGGAGTGTGGCGGGTTTGGTCTTTAGCGGCAAGATTATTGCTGGATTGATATTTGCCGTTTTGATTCCCGTGGCGCTGGACGTGGACCGTTCATTCAACCGACCACAAGTGCACATGATTCATGAACGAACTGATAGCTCCACAGCCGCACCTGATCACGGTTTCGTGATCTCCACGCGATAAAACTTCTGCGGTTCCTGGGTGCCTGCGTCAGTGATGATGCGCCGGTCTCCGTCATCGCGCACCGAGTCCGCAGTGATGGGGAGCCAGGAGTCGGCTTGCATGGTGGAACTGCTGAGGATGCGGTAGTTGCGGTCAGTCCAGCGCGGACTGAAGACGAGTTGGTTCCGGCTGGGTTGGCCTTTCACAGGCTCGAGGTTGAGGCGGAAGACGGACTGGGGATCGGTTGGCACGACACCGGCGGTGAATTCGAAGAGGTTGTTTTGTCCGTCAAAATCAGGATCAGCCAGCGGGCTGGCGTCGGAGCCGGAGGGTTGCCCTCCGTCGGGACTGGCTGCAGCAGCGGTGGCGGCGGCGGTGCTGAGTGGCAGGCCAAAATAATGCACCTGCCAGTCGTCGTCGATGCCGTCGGAGGCATAGCTGCCGAAGTTGTCTGTCCGGGTGTCGAGCACCGTGAGGTTGAGTGAGTCAGTGAAGTTTTGATAGCTTCCATTCACGACTGCCGGGCTGTCCTGAAAGACCATGTCCGCGGTAAGCAGTCCGCCGGTGCTGATGCTTGAGAGAGGGCCGCTCTGCTCGCTCCAGATGATGCTGTCTGGATCCAGCCTGGAGGTGCGGAGATCATCATAAACAGTTGCCATTGCTGTCGGGGTAGTAGCCAGCCTGATACAACTGCCACTGCTCCCAAATGTCCGGAAGACCATCATGATCCAGGTCTTCGCCGAGATTCAAATCAAGTCGCACGCGCTCGCCACCCTTGCCTGCGGTGAGATTGCCCGTGACCTCGACCGGGTAGTAAAGAGCCCCATTCATCTCAACCACCAGGCTAAACAGGCCCTGCGCGGCGATGGCTTTCTCTGAATACAGCGTGGTGCCGGAGCGGCTCTGATCGATGCGGATGTTGAGCTCGTAATTTTGATCGAGAAGCAGTGCCGAATTGATCGGGGTGCGCCCCACCTCCACGCCGCCCTTGAGCAGGATGATCACCGCTCCCTCAGTTGTGATGGCTTGACCCACCTGATCGCGCACCATGCCATAGATTGTGTAATAAGGCGCGGGTGGAAAAGCCTGCGCCCAGGCCGCGGCTAGCAATAAAAAAAGAAGGGATCTGAACACAGTTTTCATAATTAAAAATCAGTCTGGACTAAGGATCAAAGTGCCAAATGGGGTGGCTGACGTGATGAGTGGTCGTTTTAAAATACATCAAAGATGTCGACTATGAGGAATACGGAAAGCAGAGCAAAATACGTTCAATTTTTCGCAAATAAGATTCTATCATGCATTAATGATTCACATAATAAAGAAAATAAGAACAAATTTGAGGGAAAACTTAGAATTAAAGCAGGGAATGGGTAGTTGAGTCACAATTATTTGGTTGCCAGATAAAATTATGGCCTTAATATATTAAAGTATATCATGGTTGGTATAACTCTGTGTGATTAAATATAATAACTAACAACATAGTTTATTTTAACACTTCATGTTAGATTAAGCGTGAAAGCAATTGGCGATTTCCGAGGAAACGGATACTGGCCGTTGGTGTGTTCTGTTTAGATAAGGATATAGAGGCTATTCACATTCAATGGTTGGCTTGAAAGCCAACTGCGGAAAGAGCATCCATGTCTTGACCTCTGGCTTCAATTTCGCTCCTATTGCAGCGTTCCTGAAATGCAGCTGCCTCAACCCATCAAGTTCGTCTCCATCTCACCCCGCCTACAAAAAACGCCCAACGAATGAGATCCTTTAACGGTCAGCGGCTTGGATTGTCGATCCGGCGGCACTTAGTCATGTGGATCGCTCTTCCTAGCTGAGCCTGTCCTTAGTAGATCCCAAAACCAATTCCCATGAATTTCACAAAGACCATCACTGGACTGGCATTGGCTCTCATCTCTCTGGCCGGGGCGATTGAATGCATGTGGATTGTCGGCACCAAGCCTGCGCCCACACCCAGTGAGAACCTGCTGGTTGGCATCATCCT
This sequence comes from Verrucomicrobiaceae bacterium, assembly GCA_947477755.1. Taxonomy (GTDB): domain Bacteria; phylum Verrucomicrobiota; class Verrucomicrobiia; order Verrucomicrobiales; family Verrucomicrobiaceae; genus Prosthecobacter. The sequence continues at coordinate 13,443 of CANJVS010000028.1, forward strand.
GTTTTTGGCTTCGTCGGTTTTTGCGATCATTGTGGCCCATTATTATGCGCGCATGTCCACGTTCGAAAAGATCGACACCATCGCGGAGCGTTCCGCCGAGAGGCTGATTAACTTAACCACACAGATCGAGGGCTTGGCCCTGTATCTGGAAGAGACCCCCAACTTGGCGGATGAAGAGCCAAACACCTTCGCGGCACTCAGCACCTATCGTCACCGCTCGCAGGGAGCGGTGCTTCTCGCCCGTTCTTTGTCCTCATCCAACGACGTGTTCAGCAGCGACTGGATTGGCGTGGCCTCACCGGCTACCGCTGCGAAGATTCAGCAGCGATTCAACGAACTGAGAGCCAGAGCGGAAGCCACGAGCAAATACGAAGAACTGCGCCAGTACATTGCCCAAATGGGCGACTCCCAGAGTGCGAATTCGCAGCAGTTGCGCTCCAAGTTGCAGGAGCTTCGCGACCGCCTTGATACGCCTGCCGCAAATCTCCCGCAAGTTCCACGGATCGGCCTGCCCGGGCAGAAGGCCTCGGAGGTGACCCAGGTGACCGAATTATACACGGACTCACAGCAGCGCGGGAAGATTCACATCCGGCTGCTCCGACCTCTAAAATCGGTCATCGGAACGGGAAAGCTGCAGCCGGAGATGGTGTCACCCCCGCGAATGACGATCAAGCTGGTCGAATGCCCTGCTGGACTGGATCGCAATGATTTTGAATACCGCTGCGCAACGGGAACGAAACACGATTTTCCAGTGTACATGAAGTGTCGCACGCATGGGAATCAGCTTCCGCCGGGAGACTACTGGTTCGAATTCACCGCGATATCCTACGGAACCGGGGAGCACCACGGAACCGATGAGGCCTGAAGTGGCGTTACCGCCATGAGGGAAATTGCCGTGGCATCGATTTTATCGTCGGTTCCCGAGCGGCGCATGGCAGGCTTGAAAAATGACCCCGCGTTTGACATGCGGTTCCGGCAGTCGATAAGCGTTTCACACAGTCATGCAGACCGCCACCGCAGAACCCGCCACCAAACCCGCCGCCCCGGCGGATCTGGAGATCAAAGATGCGCAACTCATCTTCAATCACGTCTGGAAGCAACTCGAAGCGGACTATGGTCGCGAGA
>CANJVS010000029.1 GCA_947477755.1 Verrucomicrobiaceae bacterium
ACCAGCTTCCGAAGAAGGAGTTGTCCGCCGCCGCACGCAAGCGGGTGGACAGTTTGATTGCCGGAAACCTCAACGGCGGACGTGTCGAGCTTGAGATCGAGAACGCCGATGGCGTGCGCTACTACATCAGCCGTGCTGCGGGCGAGGAGCCGATGGTGCTCGACAAGAAACGCAACCCTGTGCCTGTGAAACTGCAGGGGTTTTTCCGTGCGGAGATCTTCAGCCAGAATGAGGTGGAGGGTATTGCTGACCAGAAGCGCTTTCAGCTCGATCTGATCGACAGCTTCGCTTCTGCTGATCTAGCATCACTGGACTGGAGCATTGATGATATCCGCGATGAAATCGTCAGGACTGCGCGTGAGACGGAACCACTGCGCCAGCAGATTCAGGTGCTCGACGAAAAGATCAAGCTGGTGCCCAATGTGCGCGAGCGCCTCAAAGCATTCACCATGGAGGGGGGTGACTCGGCCGAGGAGGTCAATAAGGCCCACGCCTCGAAGGCCTTGCGAGATCGGGAAACGAGGGCCATCCGGGCATCAGATGAATTGCTCAAGCAATTCCATTCAGATGTTAGTGAACTGATCGGCCGGCTCAGCCAGGAACTGACTGGAAAGTTTTCCAAGGAACTTCTCACAGGTGCCAATGGTCCGTTGATCCAGCAAATCGTGGACAACCTGCGAGCCACATCTCAGCATGTGGACAAGCATTTGACGCTCACCGTCGAGACGGTGAGTGCGTGTGTCGCGGCGCAAGAAGGCTTGAGCAGGAGGCTCGTAGAGCAGCAACAGTCGCAGGAAGTCGCGTTCCGCAGTCTCATCGAGAAACACGCTCACTTTCAGAAGCAGTCCGCTGAACGGGCGGGCCTCGACCGGCAGTTAAACGAGTTCCTTGAATCCGAACGCATCAAAAAGGAAAAGGAGCTGGAACTCGGCAAGATCGAGCGTCAGCAGGTTGAGTTGCAGAAGAAGTTGTCCGAGGAGCGGGACCGCCGGTTCACCATCCGCAATGACATCGCGGACCGCCTCAACCGTGACCTCTCTCCCACGATCCGTGTGACGCTCGTTCAGGATGGTGACACCACCTGCTATCGCGAGCTTTTGGAGGAGCACCTCAAACCAATGAACATGCGCCACGTCAACGTGGCCCAGCGGCTCGCCCAGTCCACGCCACCGTGTCAGCTTGCGACCATCGTCCGCAGTGGAGACCTCAAGGCGTTGATGGAGCAGGGAGATTTGAACTCCGATCAGGCCGGCAAGGTGATGCAGGCGTTCAACCATCCGGTGCGGCTGGCGGAGCTTGAATCCGTGGATCTGCGCGACCAGCCCACGATCGAACTGCAGGACGGTTCCGGCTACAAGGACTCCAGCGCGCTTTCCACCGGCCAGAAGTGCACGACCATTCTGCCCATCCTGCTGCTTGAGAGTGCCAATCCGCTTTTAATCGACCAGCCCGAGGACAATTTGGACAACCGTTTCATCTTCAAGACCGTGGTGAGCAAGATTGAACAGGCTCGGCAGAGCCGGCAGTTGGTGTTCATCACCCACAACCCCAATATTCCCGTGCTTGGAGATGCCGGTCAGGTTGTGGTGATGGAATCGGATGGCGACCATGGAGGGGTGACCAGCGCAGGCGATGTGGATCATTGTCGCGACCACATCGTCACCTTGCTTGAAGGAGGAGACGAGGCTTTCCGTCAGCGCGGCAATCGCTATAAAATCTCCCGGAAATGAACCTGACAAACATCTGCACCCGGCTTCAACAAGACCCCGACTCGCTGCCATGGAGTGAGAAAGCTGCGGCTGCTGCCATGCTCACCGAAGGGCTTGGATGGAAGGATAAACTCCCACCGCAATCCGCTGCCGTGCTCGGGATTCTGGCGGCGGACAACAAGTGGGAGGTTCGCAAGGCAGTGGCTGACGTCCTTCATCTGGTGCCCGAATCGCACTTCAGCGAGTTGGCAGCCCAGCTCGGTGCCGACAGTCATCACTTTGTGAGGACCGCCGCGCAAAAAGCGTTGGACCGACGCAGCAAGGCCCAAGTGAGCCGCCGCAGACATGGGCGTGGACTCAAAAAGGCGGAGAATGAAATTGAGCGCATTGCCAAAGCCCACGGCAACGAGGTGGCCTCGGCAGTTCGTGATCAGGCGATCCGATTCTTTGAGGGACTGGTTGGCGGCAGTGTGCATGAACTTCGAGCGATCCTGACCGCACTGCGTGGTGACATGGACAGTCTCGTGTATGAAATCACTCAGGGCAGGGTAGAGCAAGGCACCACCAGGTTCGTGCCCCGCCTTCGGGAGACCATGCAGTTCATGGAGCACTTGCTGGATGACATGCGCAGTTACACCGAGTTCCCGCAGGAACAGCGTCACACGGAAATCGTAGCGGACCTCGTGCAATGCGCACTGCACATGGTGCAGGCTGGCTTCGCCGATGCTCGCAAGTCTTTGGATCACATCAGTCTCACCGTGGATATCCCACCAGAGATGTCACTGCCCGCAGCCCGCAAGCCAATGGTCATGGCTCTGCGCAACTTCATCAAGAACGCGCATGAGGCCATCCTGGAAGATGAAAGTCGCAACGGCGTGGGAACCATCCGAATCAGCGGCCGCCGGGACGGGGATCATCACGAAATTTGCATCGCGGACGATGGCATGGGGCTTGATGAAAATGAACTGGCCAACGTGCGAAAGTTTATCCCTGGCAACTCATCCAAAAACAACGGCACAGGCTATGGCCTGCCAATCGCACAGCGATACGTGACCTTCCACGGGGGCACACTCGAAATTCAAAGCCAGGATGGCAAGGGCACAACCGTGGTGGTGCGTCTGCCTGCCGAAATTCCCGAATGAAAAAGATTGTTCTCATCATCGACGACAACGCCATGGTGCGTCAGACGCTGGAGGACCGGATTGAGTCCATGGGCTTCGACTTTGATTCAGCCGACTGCCAGACCGCTGCCACGGACTTGCTGCAAAAGCGTAGTTACGACCTCATCCTGCTGGATCAGGAACTGCCCATCAAGAAGGGCAAGCCCACCCACAAGCAGGTTGGTCGAAACCTTCTGGTGCACATACGCCAGGATGCCAACAACGAGTCAACGCCCGTCATCGTGGTGACCGCCCATGACGGAGATGACTCGGTCGCCATCTCGGATCTTTTCCACAACGGAGCCAATTACTTTATCCACAAGCCACAGATCGGCATGCTTGAGGAGAAGATCCGCTTGGTGATGGACAAGCAAGAACAGAAGGCCAGAAAGCCGAAGATTGCGGGCACGTCGATAATGTCGAAGGAGCGTCCGTTTCCTGGAGGTAAATTGAGAATTCGCGAGGAGGGTATTTTTCTCGACGACATCCGACTGGCATCCACCGCCACCACCATCGGGCGGATTCTCCGTGAGCTGTGCAAGAGGACGAGCTCTGGCAAACGTCGCGCCATGTCATGCAAAGAACTCGCTGAGAACCTGAACCTTGCCAGGGGCGACAAGGCAGTGGCAGAGGCGGTCAGCCCGTTCCGCAAAACCGTGATCGAAAAGCTGCGCGAAGCTGGATTTGCTGCTGACGAGGATGCCGTGATCGCCCGGGGGCGAGGAGGATACGAACTCGCTGCGATAGTTGAAGCCGAGTCGGAGGTGGTGATCTCAGCAGCAAGCTCTCCACCACGCGATCCCAGTCCGGAGGAGAGGCAGCAGTGGTTTATCACCCAATCCGAGGAGGGCAAAAAGCCATCCAAGGCACTGTACATGAAAAAGTTCGATCAATCCGAATCGACCTGGAAGCGCGATTTGAAAGGCATCACGCCCTTTTTGGAGATGGTTGGCACAGGGGCAGGGGCCTATTACCGGCCCAAGAAGAAGCGGCTGGGAGGCTTGTCCAAGTAGTGGTGTGAAAAAATGAAGCTATCCCCCCGCCAATGTCCCACCCCCTATGATATGATCGTGTGCATTACCCCATGAAACGAAACGCCCGCGAGTTCATCCTCTCCACCACAACCCTCCTTGATCATGTCCTGACGAGACTCACGCAGGAGGAGCAGCACGAACTGCTTGATGCGCTGGCAGGCGAGATCGAGGAAAGACTGGATGCCGTCGTTGAAACAGCGGATTCATGAATCATTACCTTTGCCCGATACTCCTCTAATGCCCCCTGCCTATTTCGACACACGCTTCAAACTTGGCCTACCGCTCGCCGAACTGCCCGACTCTTTCGCGATCATCACCGCTTATGCCACCACGGGCGAAGTGTGGGCGGCCGAGGATAACAATGCAGCCAATGAGGCTCTTCGTGCCGAGTTGGAGCGCGGAGGGCAGTTTATAGGAGCGATCACCGGATACTCGCCAATCACTCAGCACGCGGAACCGGGTTATGCCGCTGCGTTGGAGTTCGAGGAGGCCTGCAAAATCGGAGCCCGATTCAAGCAGGATGCCATCTACTTTGTCAGCAGTGGCACGCTGTTTGTCAGTCATTGCAATCACCGCCGCAACTTGAAGCCCATCACCCAGTTCTCGAAGCGAGTGGATTCAAACGTCTGACATGGAACCCGTTGCCATCATCAGTGACATCCACGGCAACCTGCCCGCCTTGCAGGCGGTCATCGCCGACATCGAACAGCAGGGCATCCAAGAGCGGGTGTGCCTGGGCGACATCGTGGGTTATGACGCACAACCCTCTGAATGCATTGAACTGCTGCTGGCAAAGAATTTTCATGTGATCATTCAAGGCAACCATGACGCCTATGTCGCTGCCGATGAGGATCCATCGAACGTGAGTGACGAAACTGCGGAGGTCATTCGCTGGACGCGGAGAATGCTCACACCTGAACAGCGAGCTTGGCTTGGTGCGCTGCCGTTGACCTGGCAAGATAAGGACTATGAGGTGGTTCATGCGTCGCTGCATCGGCCTGAGGAGTGGGGCTATGTATTGGAACCATCTGCCGCCGCATTACATTTCGCCCACCAGCTAAAGCCCCTTTGTTTTATCGGCCACTCGCATCAGCCGAAGATGTTCGTCGAAGGAGAGGACCGGGCTTTGGAAACCACCAGTCTGGAGAGTGTCCGCAAAGGCAGCAAACAGGTGATCAATGTCGGTTCGGTCGGGCAGCCACGGGACAAGGACGAGCGTGCCTGCTATGTGGTTTACCGCCGTGCCGAGCAGGACGTGTGGTGGCGTAGAATTCCGTATGACATCGCTTTAGCACAGAAAGCTATCATTGGAGCAGGTTTGCCGGGTAAGTATGCCCGTCGTCTGTTCTTTGGACAGTAGATATGGGTTGAAAATGGTTCACTCGCTGACTTGAACCATCTTCTCCAATTCCTCCCGCATCCACCTCGAAGCGTGACCTCAAAGCCTTGAAGGACAGGATCGAATTCATCGGAGTAGGCAAAAAGGGTTGTTACCGGCTGAAGAGGAAAATTGGCAAAAAATAAAACGGTTATTTTCATCAGTGCCCCCGCCAATGTCCGACCCCCTGTGAGATCGTGGCGGCGAATATGAATCCAAATCTCACCGAAATCGCCTACATCCTCGACCGCTCCGGTTCCATGAAGCCCATGGCTCCAAGGCCGATACGTGGGCCCTTCTTTGCCATGAGTTTATAGCTAGCAGTTGCCACTCTCTCCTTATTCACTTCCGCAAACCCTCGAACATCTCCATGAATCGCCGTCATTTCTTCGCACGCATGGCCGCTGCTTTGTCTGCACACGCTGCCGTTTCTCTGCCATGCACCGCCATGGTCATCCCCGACCCTGTTCATGAAGTCATCGACGAGTGCCCGGTGGTACTGCCACCTGAGGTTGAAATGCCAGCCTGGCTAAGACACTGGCGCGGTCTCCCAAGACGACCCGTTTGGGAAAGCGCTCATCCCGACGAGTCACTGCTGATCGCCGCAGCAGAGCGGTCGATGCCAGTGTCTCTGATTTACTACGCAGGCAGCACTCCTGGGCTGCCACGCATGTTCACGCCATCCCTTCTTTTCCGCACGGCCGAGGGAAATGAAGCTCCTCTCTATGTCTCAGGCTGGTGCCATCATCGTCAAGCGCACCGCACCCTGCGCGTCGATCAAATCACCCTCAATGCAGCCTCGTTCAGCACTCTGAAACGCGGCACAACACATGCCTCCCTAACTTGATCATCCATGTGGCTCTGCACCCAACTCGGTTTCTTCTCCATCGTCCGCAAAGAACCAGACACCTTTCATATTCGCGCCCGCTGCCGGGAGGATCTCGATCAACTCGCTCAGGCGGCAGGCACCGGCACACCCATCGCCTCGTATGCCGGCTCCGACTACCCGTGGCGCATCCTGTGCACGGCAGCGGATCTACCCCTGTTCATGAGAGCGCTCACGGCCAGCATCGACTACGGCAATTTTAAGTCCGCCATCGCAGCCAGTCCCACCCAGCGCCCCAAACTGGTGGCCTATCACGACATTCACCATCGGATGGTGGAGTGGCAGCAGGACCACACTGAAGCACTGGAGAATGACTCACCATGATCCTTGATCTGACATGTCGTCCCTTTCGCGGCGATCCGATGCCTTTTCGCGTGGAAGTCCAGCATCATGCTCTGGAGCATCTGATGGCAGACGCGCTCGAAGCCCATAGGGTTTACGAATTGATGATGATTCGCCGTCCCGGTGATGTGTGGAAGTATTTGTGGGTGAAGGCGCTTGAAGTGCCAGCCTTTGTTTCAACAATGATGGCCTCGAAACGCGAAGAGAAGTTCCCTTACGGTCGCTGTCCGTGGCTTGAGAATTCTATACCGCTCAATTTGTTCGACTCATTCTTCTATTGGTGCTGGGACGACGATACTTCGCCGGAGTCTGTATGCTGGCTCAGAGAGAGGGAGGGCGGCAGCTTCTTGGAATTTGGGCGGCAACTCTTTCAGCGTATTCAACAGGCGCAGCAGGAGATTCTGAAAACGGATGACCTGCTGATTCGCGCAGAACTCACGGCGATTGAAGCTCTTCTGCATTGTCATGATATGGATGCTCAACTTCCGTTTGAACTTACCACACCTGATTACCAGTCTCCAACGATCCCAGGGCGCACAACCGCCTATTACGACAAGCTGCGAGAGTTATTGGCCCTGCCAGAGGTCTTGAGTGTATCTGTACGCGGGGATGAGGATTTCCAAACGTTGCGCTTAATCTGTCTGGAGCAGCGCCGGCGGGCATTAGACACCGGTCGCCCCATTGGTCATGACATGCCGCTTCATGTGATCTCAGATCACTTTCCATCTTTTGCCAGATGGAGTGCGAAGGTGGCATGCTGGCAGGAAGGCGTGGGTTACGGGGATTTGATGTTGGATGGCTATAATTGGAGCTGCGATTACACAGAATTGCTGCGCTGGAAGCGCCGCCAACTCTTGGCACTTACCCATCGTTCAGGAGGGGATATTGAGGGCTACCACCGCACATCAGGAGAAGGCTGGGTGCTCTACCATGACATCAGACCAGGGTTTGATTATGCAAAAGTCAGCCAGCGTGAGCGGCTCGATTTTCTCAGTCGATTCGAGAAGTGAAGCACCTCCATAAGCCACGCCCTCTAGCCAATCACCACAAATACAATCCCATGAAACACAACCCAACCGTCCAGGAGATCCTCTTCGATGTCGATCAGGTTCCCATCGAAACCGTCATCGGCTCGAACGGCAGCACCCGCCGCATCAGCATCCCCGGCAAGAAAGCGCTGGTGAACAAGTTCACATTAATGTTTAGGTATTGAATCAAAATAACTTAGATATAATGATACAATTGCCATCTTATAAATAACCATGTTTGTTTCCGAACATAATTCAGGATGGATATCTCTTCCGCCTTGGGTGGATTTTCTGATAAAGTTTGGATATGGCTGGCAATGCCCCCCCCACGGACCGCGCCGGATTGCTCTCGTTTCGATGCCTTGTGATTCAGCCGCCGCCGGATTGATCGCTCTGGGCGCAATGGTTAGAGACTTGGTCCTTCCTGAGGCAAACGACGTGGATGGGCATTACGATAAACTATTAAGGTATGCTCGGCAGTATTTAGAAAATTGTAGCCGGTGCGATATGCCCTGCGATCCGGGGACGAAACAGTGTGGTTACCTGAGACAGGCCACAGGAAGACTTCGCTCGCCCCTGCTGCCGCATCAGACGGTTGTGATTTCAGACCAGACCAATTTTGAAGTGGGTCAGATTAAATGGATTCAGCGCTCTGGCCATAACAACCAAGCGCTTGTCATCCCGTTTCCGCAGCACGCAAAAAATTACCACGTGGAGGGTGATCCCCCCGTCATTTGGAATCAGCCGGAAGGGGAATTGTCACTCGGTGTTTATCAATCATTTTTTAACGATGCACACATCCTTCCGGTGAATTTACATCGCTCCTATTCCGGACTTTGCCTCGCTGGCAGGGCAGCCGGCGAGGTGGCCAGCCGGGCTATTTGCTCCAGCCTAAAATTTGCTATCGGTGTCGGCGAATATGGTTTGGAGGAGTTGCTCACTGTTCATGGCTGGTCGGATGGCTCACTATCCCGCGTGGCTTTTTTCAATTCTCTCACGGGGCAGTTGGATCGCCATGCCGCACAGCCTCACTTGGTGGTGGCCGATGGTGACGCCTCTTTTCTTAAGGTGGCTGATCGCCACGAATTTCTACAGAGTGATCTTGTCGGCGTGATTCACCGGACCGCGGAGCGTGAGAGTTTGGAAGCGGTCGGTGCTAGGCTGACCGCTTGGCGCCAGTGGTATGATTTCGATGAGGAAATGTTGTGCGGGTTGCCGCCGGTGCCGCGCGGTGTTTCCATAACCATTTTAAGGAAGCGGGGTTGAATCATGCCGGCGACCACTTCTCAAATCTTTGATTTTCTGGCGGAGCTTCGTGAGTTTTCCAAGGAGCGGATTGAGATCGCCTCGCCCGCATTTTCCATGCTCCGGCGCGGGTTGCGTACGGTGATCGTCCGGTTGCGGGAGGAGGAATCGGGCCATGAGGCGAATGAAATCGCGCAACGGTTGCGCGCCAGCTTGTTTGAATGGTTGACGGTTCCGGTGCCCTACGACACCCATATACTTGCGGCCGTGAAAGTGTTGGGGGATTCGGCATTGGTGCAAAGAAGATGGGGCGCGGATGTCCGGGCCGCTTATGACTTGGCTTGTCGGGGTGCGGAGTTGGTCCAGCTTGAGGAAAATCCGGTTCGCGCGGAACTGCGGCGGGTGATCCGCGAGTTGCGTTCCGGCAACCGGACATTCAAAATTTATTCGCATCGCCGGGCGCGTCCTCATTTCGCTTCGCTCTTCGTCGAGCCGGCCGATTCTTTGTTGCTGGATTCGGATTTTTTGAGCTCGGTTCGTGAATATCGCGAGGCGGGAATGTTCGATACTCTTGTTAAAATGGGTCCACTGCGATCTTGGGGTTGGGGTTCGGCTCCGGATGCCATTGTGACCGCGCCCCGCTTTCAAAACTTGGTTCAATTGGTTTGGTCCGGCACGGCGGATGATCCGGGCTTTGGATATGACCCCGTTTCGTCGCCGATGGAAATTCAGGAGCCCCTGAATCGGCGCTGCTCGTGAATTCGTCTTTGCTGGATGCTAGGTATCCTGCCTGATCAAACTCGCGGACGATGGCCCTGTAGGGGGATCAGGCGTGTCGATGTGGTCCTTGAACATCCACCGGTCGCCCAAGGGCAATGGCATGATGGTTACCCCTGATTCATCGACCAAGGATTCAGGAAACTGCACGAACCCAAAGCAGCTTTCGCAGCCGGACGCATGGAGATTTACGTCACGGGCCTGCAACTGGGACTCAGCTTTGCTGACATCACCCCGGAACTCTTCGCCGGTCAGGAAATGGGTGAGGATGCTCAACGCGTGCTGAAGGACTACCGCAAACTTTACGCCCGCATCACCGCAGATGTGAAAGCTGAGGTGCCGCAGGTCCGAGCATCTATGACTTGGGCAAAGCAGATTTAAGATCGACCTGATTCATTCAGCAATTGCGTGTATGCACTCACTCGAGAGAACCCATGCAAATGATCTCCCCCAGTCTAGTGGATGCAGTAGATTATGTGGCACATCAGGCGCATCGTCGGGTCAAGCGTCCATCTGAATGCCCTCAGTGTAAGCAACATGGTGCCTTGCGCGCGATTGGCTTCTATAGTCGCTCTGTCACCGAATCGAGATCGGGTAAAATTGTGGCAATCAAGGTGCGTCGCTTCCTATGTGAGCACTGCCACAAAACACTCAGCTTACTGCCTTCATTTGCGCAGCCCTACCGGTTGATTTGCAGCGTTACCATCGAGCGCTACTTCAGTGGCACCACTGCCGGAAGCGATACTTTGAAATGGCATGGATTACTCCGCCGCTACTGGAGACGGTTCAATGCATGGATTCCAGATCTGATTTCAACGGTGGGTCAATCGTTTGGGCTATCAGCCTCAGACCGATTCAAGGAAGGGTCATGGAGTTCACTGATTAAAGCTTATGGCCACCTAGAGCGGGCCACTAGAAAGCTGGTGAGCTACTTTCAGGTTACTGTGTTTGGACGGTATCGCTGTCACCACCCGATTTCACCAGATGGGTGAACAAAGCACACAACTGGTCGATTCCCCGTTCGTGGGTTTGTGGAAAAGTGTAGGAACGGAGACCACTGCTCCTCAGCACCCTCAAACCAGCAGCTCAGATGAAACGAAATGAGTCCACGAAAGCACATCATCTACATATTGGCAGTCTGATATTGGAGTCACCTGGTGTCGGCGGAAGTCGCCATCATGTCGTCGCCTAAGCATCGTAAGCAGCAAATCAAATACCGCTTTATGTTTTCATCAGAGACTCCAGCAGGCAACGCCATTCGCGCAGCAGCATATGTGAGGATGTCCACCGAGCATCAGCAATACTCAACCAGCAACCAAATGGATGCGGTTCGTGAGTATGCAGCAAGGCGAGGGATGGACATTATTAAGATCTACTCAGATGAGGGTAAGAGTGGCCTTAATATTCAAGGGCGAGATTCGCTCTCGACCATGATTTCGGATGTGACGGGGGGATTGGCCGACTTCACATGTATTTTGGTCTATGACGTTAGCCGATGGGGCAGATTTCAAGATGCTGATGAAAGTGCCCATTACGAGTACATCTGCCGCCGAGTTGGTATTGCAGTTCATTACTGCGCCGAGCAGTTTGAAAACGACGGCAGTCTCGGATCATCAATCATCAAAACCATGAAGCGTTCAATGGCTGGTGAATACAGCCGCGAGCTCTCGACCAAAGTTTTTCGGGGCGCATGTCGCCTCATCCAGCTTGGATACAAGCAAGGTGGAGCAGCAGGCTATGGCATGAGACGAATGCTGATTGATCAGAGCGGAGAAAAGAAGGCAGTATTAAAAATCGGTGAGCAGAAAAGCCTGCAGACTGATCGTGTGATTTTGGTTCCTGGACCTGATGATGAGGTGATGACCGTACGCGCCATGTATCATGCCTTTGTCACGGAGGGGAAAAGTGAAGCAACCATCGCAGACTCATTGAATGATGCAGGTATCCTGACTGACTTTGGCCGGAAGTGGAATCGAACAACCGTTCGAGAAGTGCTGACCAATGAAAAATACATCGGCAACAATGTGTATCATCGCACCTCTTTCAAACTCAAGCAGAAGCATACTAGGAACCCAGAGGATCAATGGATTCGAGTTGAAGGTGCCTTTGAAGGTATCGTTGACCGAACTCTCTTTCTCCAAGCCAGAGAGCTTTTTCTGGCACGCTCGCAAAAGCTAACAAATGAGGAGTTATTGGAGAAACTGAGGATACTTCTGCGCAATCACGGCAAAATTTCAGGGATTCTGATCAATGAATCCGAGGGGATTCCCTCCAGCGCGGCTTATCGCAGCAGGTTTGGGAGTTTAATGCGTGCTTACACCCTTGTTGGCTACCGACCGAATATTGATTTCACGTTTATTGAGGTCAATCGTCGGTTGCGGTGTTTTTTTCCTGAAGTCATTCAGAACACGATTTCAAAATTGATCGCGCTCGGTGCGCACGTTGCTCAAACCAGTGATGCTGGCATCTTTCTTCTGAATGATGAGATTCGTGTATCACTGGTGCTCTGTCGGCATCGAACAACACAAACAGGCGCTTCACGATGGGAGATAAGGCTGGATCACGATCTGTGTCCGGACCTCACGATTGCTGTGCGCATGGATCACACGAATGAAGGTGTGAAGGACTATTATCTGCTGCCGAGCATCGACATGACCTGGGATCACCTGAAGAGGCGTGTGGGTGATGAGGCTGTCGATGGCACTCAGCCAGAGCGTCTGCATTTGGCCGAGGCCAACGGAATCTACATGGACACCTACCGTTATGATTCGCTTGAGCGATTCTTTGAACTCTCACAACGCCTGCCCGTGGACGCATGTATATGAAACCCGAAGTCCAATCCATCTCCATAGACAGGATCAGAATCCTAAATCCCCGTCATCGGGATAAGTCCAAGTTCGATCGAGTTGTTCAAAGCATCAAAAATCTGGGTTTGAAAAAGCCGATAAAAATTAGCCGCCGCAACGTGAAAGATGGCGAAGAGCCAGGGTACGACTTGGTATGTGGTCAGGGCAGAATTGAGGCATGTCGCGCTCTTGGATTTACGCACATACCAGCGATCATCGTTGATGCATCAAAGGAAGACCGACTATTGATGAGCTTGGTAGAGAACATGGCCAGGCGTTATCCGGCACCGATGGACCTAATCATTGAAATCGAGAGATTGAAAAACCAGGGGTACAGTAATTTAGCTATCAGCAAGAAACTCGACATCAGCGACACTCAAGTGGGTGGCTTGCTCACACTGCGAAGTGCAGGCGAGGAACGTCTCATTGATGCAGCGATCAAAGGCAAGGTGCCCTTGGGTGTGGCGATTGATATTGCCAAGACAGATAACCGGGACGCACAGCAGGGCTTGCTCAAAGCCTATGAAAACAGGCAACTAAATCAGACCTCCATCCGTGTCGTCAAGAAGCTGTTAGACCAACGTCACTTCTTTGGTAAATCCCTCACCGCAGCTGGACGAAATACAAGGAGGAGGCAAACCGCTGAAGATTTGGTTTATGCTTACCAAAAAGAGTCACAGAGGCAAAAGCTCATGGTCAAAAAAGCCAAGTTTTGTGAAGCGAAGCTGGTGTTTGTGCAGGCGGCATTCAAGCAACTGTTGTGCAACGAGGATTTTATTAACCTGCTGAGAGCGGAGGGGTTGGCTACGGCTCCGAAGTTTATCGCTGAATCGACCAAAAGGAGCAAATAGCATGAACGAACCTGCACGCGGATTTGAAATGGAGAGCATTGTGCTCCTGCTTGATCAGATCTTGCCAATCCGCTTGATCCAAGATCCAGAGAACAAGATCACCCGATATAAAGCCATTCGCAATTCGATCCAAGAAGTCGGTCTTGTTGAGCCTTTGATTGTCAGCAGGTCAAAAGACAAATTCATTCTCGTCGATGGACATCTGCGGCTTCATGCCATGAAATCACTTGGAATGACGGAGGCAGAGTGCCTGATTTCGACAGACGATGAAAGTTTCACTTATAATGCTCGCATCAGCCGCCTCGCACCGATCCAAGAGCACAAAATGATCCTGAAAGCGGTGAAGGATGGACTCACCCCTGAACGCATTGCGACGGCACTCAATCTTCGCGTTAAGGACATTCGAGACAGTCTGCGCCTTTTGGATGGCATTCATGAAGAAGTGGCAGACATGCTCAAAGACAAGCAAGTCACCCCTGGGGCGATCCAGGGTCTAAAGAAAGTCACGGCTGTTCGGCAGATTGAAATCGCTGAACTCATGGTGAGCACCAACAAATTTACGCGCAATTATGTCGATGCCCTGTTGATAGGAACACCGAAGCATCAGCTCCTTAATCCTCAGGAACCCAAAGCAGCCAAGGGCATGACAGTGGAGGAGATTGCTCGCCTGGAGGAAGAAATGGAAAGTCTGCACATGGATTTCAAAGCCATCGAAACAACGTATGGCGACAACATGCTTAACCTTACGGTTGCACGCAGCTATGTGAAGAAGCTGTTGGAGAACACGAAAGTCTCACGGTTTTTGAAAACGCGGCATGAAGACCTTTTCTCTGAATTTGAAATCCTTGCAGCCAAAGAGCTG
>CANJVS010000030.1 GCA_947477755.1 Verrucomicrobiaceae bacterium
ATGCGGTCAACAGCACCCAGCACATCTTCAAACTGAAAGCTCAAGCCCGTGGGATTCAGCGTGCCATCATGGCCGCCGTGGAAGGCGATAATGGCATTGCCAAAGTTCAACTCGCTCCAGAACTCACTGACAAAAATCTCATCGAGACCAAAGACTGTTTTGTAAAAACTGACCGCGCGCCGCATGTTGGCGGCCAGGAGCATGAACTTCACTTTCTCGGGCCGGACCAGACTCATGGGTCAGATGGCATTGCTCATGGCTTCAGAGCCGTTTTTGGAGGCATCCGCCGAACGCTCAGGCAGGGCGGCATTTGCGGCACCGGAACTTGGACCAATCAGTTTGCGGAAGATTTTTTGCGGGAGAGACATGCCTTTTTCCTCAGTCTCGATTTGCGACATTGCCTGTGATTTGGCCATCTCCCAAGCCGGGGCAAAGCCGGGGGCATTGATCATCATATGCTTTTCAGCGCGGGCCAGAATTTCAAGTTCACGCTGGAGCTTGTTGTCTGGTTTCTCATTCAGGCGGCTGACCTGAATCCGCAGGCTTTCATTTTCCTGAGCCAGACGGGCCTTCTCCCTGGCCGTTTCCTGCATCTGCTTTGCGTCCAGCTCCAGCTTGTCGCTCAGATGCGTCTTGTAGCGTCTGAATTCACCCTTGGTTTTCCAGTGATTCCAGTATGACATGAGGAGAAAGACACACCCAAGGCCGAAGCCGAGGCCAAAGGTGTACAGCGGGTTGGAAAAGAAGTCAGACATGACAGGGGTGAAAGATAGAGTCGATGTTGGGAAAGTCGCTCGATAATTCTTTCCCAAACTGAGGGGTGCAGCATCTCACATTGCCACTTGCCGCATCCCTCCACCCGCCTTGGATGGCGGGACATGATCCCTCTCGAAGATTTATTCAATGACGTGGTCGGCAAGGCACAGCGCGGCCAGGGCCTGACCAATGAAGCCCTCGCGCAAAAAGCCTCCGTCACCGTGGCACAGATCGAAGCCGTGAAAGACGGAACCAGGGATGTTGCCACACTTTTGAAAGTGGCCCCCGTTCTCAGCCTGCATGGCCCGTCGCTCGTGACCATGGCTGAAGGCACCTGGTTTCCCAAGCCGGTGGCGCTCGCCGACCTGGCCCAGATCAACACAACCTACCACGACATGACCGTGAATGCCTATCTCGTCTGGGATCCAGCCACGCGTGAAGCCGCGGCATTCGACACTGGAGCGACCGCTGCACCAATGCTGGCCAAAATCAGTGAACTTGGTTTGACACTCAAATTTCTCTTTCTCACCCACACCCATCCCGACCACGTCGCCGACATTGATCTGCTCGCCGCTCCCGCCGTTTTGATCAGTGCACGCGAACCTCATCCCGCCGCGCAGGTCTTCACTCCCGGCACGAGCTGGCAACTCGGATCCCTGAACATCGAATCCCGCTCCACCTGGGGCCATTCCAAGGGCGGGACGACTTATGTTGTCCGCGGACTCTCCCATCCCGTCGCCATCGTCGGCGATGCCTTGTTCGCCAGCTCCATGGGCGGCGGGGCCGTTTCTTTTGCCGATGCCTTGAGCACGAACCGCAAAGAGATATTCACCCTGCCTGATGATACGGTCATTGCCCCCGGTCATGGTCCGCTGACGACGCTGGCTGAGGAAAAAGCGCACAATCCTTTTTACCCCGAGTTCAAGCAGCTCTGAGGAGGCCCGGCAGCCACGCCCCTGCACCGAATGTAGAAAAAACTTTTTGTTAGCCAGCCTAACCGCTGAATCAGTTCGATTTACCGAGCTCGCGTCTGATGTCAGCGGCCTGTTCGCTGGTGGATGCCTCCTTATCCTGCCAGACAATTTTCCCATCCTTGATGAGAAAACATTGGCGCGTTGCAAGGGGGATGAGGCCCTTTAGCATGCGCTCGACTTTGAATGCATCAACAATCTTGCCTTCGGGGTCGGCGATGAGATCGAACGGCAGACTGAAGTCGGCTTTGAATTTCTTTTGCGCCTCCGGCTTGTCCAGGGAGACACCAAGAACCTGAACGCCATCCTTGGAAAGATCGGTGAAGGCATCACGGAGCGAGCATGCCTGCTTCGTGCAGCCGGGGGTATTCGCCTTGGGGTAAAAGAAAACGACCGTTGGGCCTTTTTTATAAACGTCGGCAAAGTTCACTGCGACACCGTCCTGATTAACGCCGGTGACCTCAGGGGCAGGCACACTGACTTTGATGCCTTCGCTGGCATGAGTGCTGCCGAAAATGCCGGCAAAAATGGCAGTGAGGGTGCGCATGGTAAGTTTCATGGAATAAGTTGAAGGTCGGGACATTTCAGAAACCAACACCTCGCGAGGAATGAAATTCCTCGCGATGGTGCTGGCTTGAACATGGCTGAAGAATTGACAGGCATGGAACAATGAACAGCCATATCACATCAGCGAAGGTTTCGTTGAGTTTTCATCACTCCCTCTCTTGTTTATGAGTCCCTTCTGTGCTCCATGAACTGATTTCACCCGATCTTCATGCCCGTTGATTTGTCATCCATCGCCCTGATCGCCGGAAACGGCATTTATCCGGAGACTTTCGTCACCGCAGCCCGCAAGGCAGGAGTGGGGAGGTTGGTTGCGGCTGCTTTCCAAGATGAAACGAAGCCGGAACTCGCGGGGCAAGTGGATGCTATCGAATGGTTCCGGGTAGGACAGCTCGGCAAGATGATCGCTTTTCTCAAGAGTCAGAACATCCGCCAGGCGGTGATGGTGGGGCAGATCGCACCGAAGAATCTCTTTGATCTGCGCCCAGACTTTCGAACACTGCTGATGCTGGCACGGTTGAAAAAGCGGAATGCGGAAACGCTCTTTGGTGGCATCGCTGACGAGATGGCAAAAGATGGCATCACCCTGCTCCCGGCCACGACTTTTCTTGAGCATCTCATGCCCACTGCAGGTCACGTAGCTGGCCCGCCGATCAAGAAGCGCCGCTGGGAGGATGCTCAATATGGATTTAGCATCGCGAAGGAAAGCAGCCGGTTGGACATTGGCCAGACCGTGGTCGTCAAGAATGGCACGGTCCTCGCCGTGGAAGCTTTCGAAGGCACAAACGAAGCGGTCAAGCGCGGAGGCTCCCTTGGCCGTGGAGGAGCCACAATGGTGAAGGTGGCCAAGCCTAACCAAGACATGCGTTTTGACGTGCCGGTGATCGGTCCTGACACCATTCGAAATGCATCGGCAGCCGGTGTGGACGTCATTGCAGTGGAGGCCGGCATGACGCTACTTCTTGGTTTTGATGAGTTGCATAAAGAATGCAAAACCCTCAAAATCAGTGTGATTGCTTTGACCTGAGCCAAGGACGTGATCGCAGCTAATTTGCGAAATCTGCGGTTAATCCTTGATTTCTACGGCTAAAAAACGAAAAAATGAACGTTCCCCGCCAAGGCGGGTCAATTCGAGCTCTCCTCACCCAACCCCATATGCTACTAACCGCCCTCAAAGTTAAACTCGCCGCCATGGTTGCAGTCGCCGGTATCGACACCGCAGACATGACAAACCCAAGTCCTGATCTCACCAAAGTTCTTGATACACTGGCTGCAGATCAGGCCGCTGCTCAAAAGGCGGCAACGGACAAGACCACCGGCCCTGACGTCAACAAATCATTCAATGAGGCTCTCGCCAAGATCAACGAGTTGGCCAAAAAAGGCGACAAGGATGCCCAGTATGCGCTGGCTCATTGGGGCGTGCTTAGCAACAGCAACGTTTCCGACATCATCGACCTCTACCGCAAAGCTTCAGCTCAGGGTCAAGCCTTGGCAAAAGTGGAACTGGCTCAGGTGCTACTCAAGGCCTTCCCTCAGGATCAGGAGCGCGCTAAAGAAGCGGTCACGCTGATTCAGGAAGCTGAAAAGGCAGACAACAAAGTTGCTCGCCGCTTGCTTGCAAATCTCTATCTTGCAGGTGCTCCAAATGTGGGCGTCGAGCAAAGCGTGGAAAAAGCCAAGTCACTGCTTGAACAAGGAAGTGCTGCTGGTGATGGCGAAGCCACTCTCGGCCTCAGCCAACTTTATGCCGCAGGCGTCACCGGTCTGGCAAAGGATGAGCAGAAATCTCTCGATTACCTGATCAAGGCCACCGAGCAGAAAAATGCAGTCGCTATGAGCACCTATGCTGCCCGCCTTTTTGATGGCGATCCCACCACTGCTGACAGCAAAGCACTCGTGAAGAAGGATCCAACCAAGGCCATGGCGATGTTTGAAGACGCCGCCAACACCGGCTTTGCCGCTGCCAGCCGCCTTCTGGGCGCTATCTATGAAAACGGTCTCGGTGGCAACGCAAAGAATCTGAAGAAGGCTGTGGAGTACTACAGCAAGGCTGCCAACGGCAATGATGCCCAGGCTCTGTTCCGTCTCGGCAATTTCTTTGAAGCGGGCATCAGCGAAGGTGAAGGTGACAAAGCCGTCGCCATCGTCCAGCAAAACGCCAAAAGCGCCTTGGATCTCTATCGCCTCGCCGCGCAGAACGGTTCCTCTGAAGCCTTCTACAACGTGGGTGTGTATTATGAAACCGGCACCGTCGTGGACAAAGACCCGATCAAGGCTTTCGCTTTCCTTCTGAAAGCCGCCACCTCCGGCGTCCCTCAGGCTCAGTTCCGCCTTGCAGGTCTTTATCAGCAAGGTTCCGGAACGTCCCAGGACGTTGTGGCTGCCTTGGCATGGTTTGACCGTGCTGCGTCCGCTGGTTTTGCCCCTGCGCAGATTGCCTTGGGTCAGATGTTTGAAAGTGGTGCCGGTCTTGGCCGTGCAAATCCTGCAGCAGCCGCCACCCAATACGAAGCAGCCGCGGAAGCTGGTGTGCCTCTCGCCATGCTCCGTCTGGCCAGCCTCAATGAGCGTGGTCTGACTAACATCAAGGATAACACAGCCGTGCCAAACATGGCCCGTGCACTTGCTTATGCTGACCTCGCCGTCGACGCCTCCAACAAGGCTGAACAGGCTGTGCAGTATCGCGATGCACTCAAGGCCAAGATGAAGGCTGAAGACATCGCCGAAGCCAAGAAGATCTACGACAGCAAAAAGAAAAGCGACTCAGCCGCGCCAGCAGCACCAGCCGCCGCCGTGCCAGCAGCTGCAGCCCCTGCTCCCAAGAGCAAAGGCACAAGCAAAAAGTCCGGCGGCAATTAAGCTGAAGAATTGATAAAATAGGCTTGTCAAATCCCGGCAAGTCGCTAGCATCCGGCTCCCCTCAACAGGGGAGCCGGTTTTCTTTTCCGGGGCATTAGCTCAGTTGGTAGAGCGCCTGCATGGCATGCAGGAGGTCAGCGGTTCGAACCCGCTATGCTCCACCAAGCGGTATGAACTTAGCCGCTTCATTAGCCAAGGCAGCCGTGTCCTATTTGCTTTCTGTCGCAACGTGACCGATAGACCGCCCCTTGACCACCCAACCTGCATGCCTGTGACTGAACCGAGACATTCCGAACCGAAGAAAAAAACCTCCCTTCTGGGCCGCCTGAAGGCGGGCTTGAAAAAAGTCATCGGACGAGGTGAAACGAAGACGGCTGCCAAAGTGCATCCAAAGCCCGAAGAGACGCACCATGCGGCCAAGATGCATCCACATCCGCGTCCTGCTCGCGACGAATTGCAGGGAGAGCGTCCGCATCGTGAACCGCGTCCTGCCCGCCCTTCAGGTGAAGGCCGCCCTGAGCGTCCGCGAAGGGATGGCCGCCCGCCTGCGCGTGGAGAGCGTGGAGAGCGCAGTGGCAATCGTGACCGAGGCCCCGGCCGCGACCGCAGCGAAGACAAGCCCGAACGCGAAAATTTTGCACCTGAGCCACCGCCACCAGCACCGCCAGTTCCTGAAGGTCCATTTCCAGAAGCCTTCCAAGTGCTGGGCCTCAAGGACTCGGTGCTCGCAGCCATTCGCGAAAGTGGTTATGAAAAACCTACCACCATTCAGGAACTTTCCATCCCAATCATCCTTGAAGGAAAAGACGTCATCGGCGCTTCACAGACTGGCACTGGAAAAACGGCGGCATTTGCTTTGCCTACGCTGAGCCGCCTTGGTGCGCCCGGAAAATTCCGTTGCCTTGTGCTTGAACCAACGCGTGAACTTGCTGCGCAGGTCGTGGATCAGTTTGAAAAATACGGCAAGCACACCGGGTTGCGCTCGCTGCTCGTTCACGGTGGTGTTGGTTATGATAAACAGCGCAAAGGTCTGCAAAAGGGCGTGGATATCGTCGTCGCCACGCCGGGCCGTCTGCTAGATTTCATGCAGGATGGCACGGCAAACCTGAATGACATCGACGTTCTTATTCTAGATGAGGTGGACCGCATGCTGGACATGGGTTTCCTGCCCGATGTGCGCCGCATCATTGAGCGTACGCCAAAGAGCCGCCAGACCCTATTCTTCTCGGCCACCATGCCGCCGCAGATTCAAAGCCTCGCTGAATTCGCACTCAAAGATCCTGCAAAGGTTGAAGTGGGCATTCGCTTCTCAGCAGCAGAGACTGTCAGTCACTACATGTATCCAGTGGCCGGTGATCAGCGTCAGGAACTGCTTCTTGCCATCCTGAAGCAAACGCACTTTGAAAGTCTCATGATCTTCACCCGAACGAAAGTTCAGGCTGATCAGCTCTACGCCGCCATCCAGCAGGAAGGAAACTACAAGGCGGCCGTGATGCATTCAGACATCCGTCAAACAGAGCGTGAGCGTGCGCTCAAAGGCTTCCGCAGCGGTGAATTTGAAATCATCGTCGCCACAGACCTGGCCGCGCGCGGTCTGGATATCAGCGGTGTCACCCATGTGATCAACTTCATGGTCCCTGAGCACTCCGAAGATTATGTCCACCGCATCGGGCGAACCGGACGCGCCCAGAAGGAAGGCGACGCTTATACGATGTTCTCCGCCGAGGAACTACCCTACGTCGCCAGCATCGAACGCCTCATCAATCAGAAAATCGAACGCCGGAAACTTGAAGGCTTCAGTTACAAGTACACCACTGTGCTTGACGAAGAAGACAAGGCCCGCGCCATTCTGCATGGTCGGAAAAAGAAACGGCGGTAAAATCTGCCGCCGTAGACGCCATGGCTGAGACAGCGCCCTGAATGAAGTCACGTTGGGCGCGACTTCTGAAGCTCTATGGCGGATCTTCAGACCGCCGGCCGATCAAGCCTTTCTGACAAGCCTTGCGGCGTAAGCTCCGTCCATGAGATCTTTGGGTGGAAATACCAGACGGCTTTCAACCATTTCCAGTTCAGGATGAGCCTCCAGCACGGCACGGATGAGTTGCTGATTTTCTTCGGGATCGATGCTGCAAGTGCTGTAGACAAGGGTGCCGCCGGGTTTCAGGTAGCGCAGGGCAGATTCAACGATGCCCCGCTGAGTCTGAGCGAGCGTGGCGAACTCTTCCTCCTGCAACCGCCAGCGGACATCAATTCGGCGGCGCATGACGCCGGTATTTGAGCAGGGCACATCAAGCAGAATGCGATCGAAAAGGAGAGCGCCAAACGGTGGCTCGGCGGAGGAGAGAAAATCATGCTGCATGATCTGCGCATTGCGCGCATGCAACCGGGTCAGATTTTCACGAAGGCGCGGCAGCCGTGCCGAAGAGGAATCACAAGCAATGAGGCGGCCTTCATTGCACATCATCTGGGAGATGATGGCCGTCTTGCCACCTGGAGCGGCACAGGCATCCAGGACGGTTTCTCCAGGCAATGCGCCGAGCATTTTGGGTGCAATGGAAGTGCTGGGATCCTGAACATAACACAGACCGTGCTTGAGTGCCTCACGCGGCGGTGTCTCGCATTCAAAGAAGTCTTCCTCACCATGAGCCAGCAAACCCGGAACGCGCGCCATGCGCTCGACTGCACCATCGATAAGCCGGTTAACCCGCACATAGATGGGGGCTTGATTTTGATTCCATTGGCAGAGGGATTCGGCCTTGGCTTTGCCCATGGTTTTGATCCAGCGGCGAATGAGGAATTCGGGGTGGGAATAGGCAGTGGCGAGAGGCAGCGTCCTGACTTTTTCGAGAAGCTGTCCCTGCTCGCGGTCGGCGCGTCGTAGAACAGCATTGATCAGGGCACCGGAGCGTCCGGCGACGGCAACGGTTTCATTCACGGCGGCGTGGGAAGGCACGCCGAGCAGGATGAGCTGGCAAAGGCCGATGCGCAAAAGCCAGCGCGTGCGGTGATCAAGATGCTTGTTCCCAGTGAGATGGTCAGTCCACTGATCGAGCAGGCTCAAGTTCCGCAGAGTGGTAAAAACTATATCGTGCAGAAAAGCAGCGTTTGGTGCTGAGAGAGCGGTGCGGCGAGTCCAGTCATCCAAGATGTCCACGGCGAAACGGGGTGTCTTTTGCCACTCGGTGAGAACCTCGACGGCGACAGAACGGATGCTGGTGGCTCGGAAACCGGAGGATGGGGGGCGCGAAGCTGGCATAATCACGAGCTTAAGCGCGCGCCTCCATAACTCCACGACCAATGCCGCGGTATTGGAAACCAAAGTCGGCGGCGGCCACTGGATCGATCAGATTGCGCCCGTCGAAAATGAGAGGAGTGCGCATGACTTTCCGCAATTCGGCGAGATCGACGCTGGCAAACTCGTGCCATTCGGTGGCGATGATCAAAGCCTCGGCGCCAGTGGCAGCCTCCAAGGCACTGTTGGCGAGCTTTATCTTTCCGGTCACTGGCAGACTTTTGGCCTTTTCCATGGCTTTGGGATCGTATGCGGTGACATCGGCCCCCTCGGCAACCAGCCTTTCGACGAGACTCATGGCGACCGAAGAACGAACGTCATCGGTGTTGGGTTTGAATGCCAGCCCCCAAACAGCGAGTTTCTTGTCTTTCAAGACCCAAAGAGCCTCACGAATGGAATCAAGGAAGCGGTTGAGTTGCCGCGCATTGATGCGCTGCACTTCTTTGAGCAGGTCGAATGGGATTCCGAGTTGCTCCGTGATGGCGATGAACGCAGCGATGTCTTTGGGGAAACAGGAACCACCGTAACCCAGGCCGGCGCTGAGGAAATCACGCCCAATGCGCTTGTCTGCACCGATGCCTTCAGCCACCTTAAGCACATCGGCACCGCTGCTTTCACATATTTCGGCGAGTGCGTTGATGTAACTGATTTTGAGGGCAAGGAAACTGTTGGCCGCGTGTTTGATGAGTTCTGCGCTGTTGATGTCGGTGACAAGCACCGGTGCAACAAAGGGTTCATAGACCTTTTGCATAAGGGCGAGCGCACGGTCACTGTTGCCGCCGATGACAATGCGGTCAGGCTTCATGAGGTCGATCACGGCGCTGCCTTCACGGAGAAATTCAGGATTGCTGACGACATCAAACTCGACGCCCGGCTTCGCATAACGACGAATGGTCTGTGAGACACGTTCACCGGTCTTTACGGGAACAGTACTTTTATCCACAATCACGCGGTAGCTATCGAGATACTGGGATATCTCACGCGCGACTTTTTCGATAAAACTCAGATCAACACTGCCATCCGGTTGCGGGGGCGTGGGAACGGCAATGAATAGCACCTCACCGTGATCCACCCCCTCTTCAGTGCTGGTGGTGAAGCGCAGCCGGCGCGCTGCGACATTCTTTTTCACCATTTCCTCCAACCCCGGCTCATAGATGGGGATCTGCCCAGCAAGCAGCGTCTCCACTTTCTGTGGATCATTATCCACGCAAACGACGTGATGGCCAACCTCCGCAAAGCAAGCGCCTGAGGTTAAACCTACATAACCAGAACCAATAATGGTGAGTTTCATGAGAGAAAGAGATCGGTGAAAAATGACAAATAACTGAAAAGGCTACGCTAACAAAACGGAGTCCCAAACTGCAGAACTCGATAGACTCGTATGCGCCCCTCACAGGACAACTTTCCCATTTATTACTGGTACGCCGGCGACGACGACTGACTGCCTCCGCGTCCTGATGGATTTGGGTCGATATCCAGCGGCAAAGTCAGACCGGGGAAGTCTTTCAGAGTTAAAGAGAAAAGGACACCAATCTCAGAACGACCTCCACGATTATCGCGCATCATGGCCCCAACGGAGGCAATCCAGCTGGTAAGATCCCGTGTGACGCTATAACTCTGGAATTCAAGGGTTCCGTCATCCATTTCAAAAACATGATTGGCGGCAAGTCCCCAATTGTCCGTCAGGCGGGCATAGATGCGGGAAAACATGAGATTCGAGTTTTGGAAGTAGGGATTATCCGAAATATACTGGTGACCGAGGGTCACGGAGAGCGCGTTCGAGGGCATGAAGGTGATGCCTTGATTGAGTTCCGTGTAATTGCCCTTGCCTCCGGTGATGGGTAATTGCATATCCATCCAGAGATTAGCCCAGGGCACAGGCCGGAAGAAGAGCTCGTTGTAGAGATTCGAGAGGCTTCGGTTAAACTCCGGGTCGGCAAAAAAAGCATCCACGTAGGTGTTCATTCCAGCGAGGGTGTACGTCTGCTCAGTAGAATCATTGGCAGACACAAAACTGCTGTTGTTATACTCCTTGGTATAGTCACGACGGGTTTGCAGATAGTTACGAACGCCCAAGCGGGTCACATTCCATGAGCGCAGGTCATCCACCGCCGAGTATAGAGGTACATCAATGGAACGGGGCCGTGTCGTTCGGGAGAGTCCATCAACCTTGGGCAGGATGCCGGCAGGGGAATTGACCGAGAGGTAGGACACGTTGACATACGGCTGCATGGTGTGTCGCAGACCATCAAGGCCAAGGGTGTCGTTTTTGTACTCTTCCCAGTTTTTTGAAACCTTGAATGACACATCCAGACCCGCATGAAAAATGCCGCGGGTGAAACTGTTGAAGTTATTGGCAGTCCCATTGGTTGTGTTGACGCTGCGAATGCCGCCGTCAATTCCCGCATAATGCGTGAACCCGGCACCGATTCTCGGCACCACGTTCAGCCAGCCTAACAAAGTTTTTGGATAGAGCAGCTCATGATAGGTGTGAACACGCCCAAAGCCTGTGCCGCCAAGTTGCGCTCCCAGAAGGGCCTGGGCCGTGGCGTATTCCTGCAGGCCTGGGATGGTTCCACTGGGAAGTCCCAAAACATTGTTTATCTCAAGCTCCTTGTTGGGATCTTTGACGCCGGGGCCTAGCCTGGCTACAGCATAGTTTTGCAGTGCCTGAAATGCATTTGCCGTCGTGTTGCTCAGTTGGTTCCGATAGACCCCGGCACTCAGGGTGCCTTGATGAAAAATGCCGGAGTTCCAAAGCGGGCGGCGCGTCCAGTCGACGCTTAACTCAGGCAGCTTTTCACCTACAGCATAAAAGTTATTTGCCTGGAATCGAGCCATCAGAGTGGCCACATAACGGGGATCGGTGTGAATGAGTGAGAGTTGATTGTCCGGCTCCGGGTTACCCCGGTAGTCGGTGAAGAAAAAATCCTCGTAGAAATGCGCGTCACTGATTTTGTTGATGTCAAAATCCATGTACCAGGTGCTTTTTTCCGGTCCCGGCAGGTAGATGCGATGCTGAAAATTAACGCGGTAGCGATTCGTCGGAACCGGACCGCGCGGGACGCTGGTCTTGTTCAAAGTTGGATCGGTATCATTTTGATAATAGAGCTTGAGCCCAGTTAAATTGACCCAGTTGTTCTTCTGCTTTAGCGAGCGGAAATCCGCTCCGACACCGACACCTCGAGCCGATCGGAGATCGAGATGGTACTTGGCCAGTGTGTGATCTCCATGAATGGCGCTGTACTGATTGAGCAAGAAGGCTCCCCACCGGCTTTGATAACCAGGATTGAATTTGTAACTGGCCTCACCGTCCAGCGGTTGTGAAATGGACGGCAAATAAAAGACAGGAGTATCCCCTGCCAGCACCGTCACATTTTTCAGCACCACACGATCATCCGGATAGATCGTCAGACTGCGCGCGCGCAGGCGGAAGTTTGGTTTTTCTGAATCATGCGTGGTCAGGTAGGTATCCGTTGCGTCCACGCGCTGAATTAATTTTGTCTTTGTCTCAAACTTGTCGGCACTGTAAAAAAAGTTGCCTACCGCCATCGGCATGGAACTTCGGACAGCATCGCCGCTGATGTCACCCGTGTTGGCGTTGTAAATGATATTGTCACCTTTATAGGTTATCCCAGCCTTCCAGATCACCACCTCATCGCGAGCGATCACTTCCCCCGTCGTCGCATTGTAGCTGGCCATGCCACAGCGGATCTCA
Organism: Verrucomicrobiaceae bacterium; assembly: GCA_947477755.1. Taxonomy (GTDB): domain Bacteria; phylum Verrucomicrobiota; class Verrucomicrobiia; order Verrucomicrobiales; family Verrucomicrobiaceae; genus Prosthecobacter. The sequence goes on from CANJVS010000030.1 coordinate 12,161, forward strand.
ACATCCGAATAGCTGATATGAACATCACCCTTGGCGATCGCGAGACCGGTGTCTGGATCGTAAGTGGTTTCAAGACCCTCGATATTCAGGTCACTGGTAAGGGAGTCCAGCACCGTCTGTCCCTGAACGCCTGTGACGCAAAACAGAGTGAAGGTAGCCAGAGCTGCAGACAGTCGAAGGAAAGTCATGGTTCCAAAATGAAATTGATATCCCGAATTGGCGATTGCGGACAAAACTCAACTTCCAAGCCGGGATGTTCTCATAGGCCACACGACAGATGGTGACAAGGAGAACGAAGCGAAAATCTATCGCAAAAATGACCAACAATCCTTGAAATTAAACCGTCGAGTGAGATCGGCGCGGATTATGATTTTTACTACAATCGAAGTAAATTATACCCACTGCTTTTCCTTCTAGTTTTTCTCAATCCTGCACGAGGTTTCACGGCCCTTTCAGCGAACAGAAGATGGCGAAGCCGACGGACCGGACGGCAAAAGCCGACGCCATCAAATCCACAAGCCAGCAAATGAAGCCAGAGATCAAATGCCTAACAAAAGAAGCGGGCAAACTATTCCTTGCCAGTTGTCCGTTCGATCACTGCCCAGGCGTTATGATTGTGTATGGACTCAAAATTCACGGCCTCGACTCTGAACCATTTGATGAGTTCGTGGGCGGATGCTTTTTGCGCAATGCTGCGAACAAGATCCTCGACGAAAACGGGGTTGTCGTATGCGCGCTCCGTCACGGCTTTTTCATCCGGGCGCTTAAGCAGGCTGTAGAGTTCACTGCTGGCACAGGCTTCAACGAGTTCGATAAGATCCTCGATCCAGACAGGTTGATGAAAGCGGACTGAAAAAGTCACCATTCCCCGTTGATTATGCGCACCGCGTTCGCTGATGGCTTTTGAGCAGGGACAAAGCGTCGTGACCGGCACTTCGACCGTGACAACGTAATCGATGCTTTCCTCCTCGGCGTTCACTTCAAAAATCACGCCGTAATCCACCAGACCTTCGGCTTTTGAAACCGGGGCACGCTTGGCGCGGAAATAGGGGAAACGCATCTCGACATGCGCTTTTCGAGCATGCAGGCGCGCGAGCAATTCCCTGGGCATGGCCGCGATGCCCGCAACGGTGAGTTCACGTCCATGCGCGTGGAGCACCTCAATAAAGCGGCTCATGTGAGTGCCCTTGTAATGGTGCGGCAGGTCCACCGCCATGTTGACGGTGGCCACGGTATGCTGGGTGGCCTGATCACGATCGCGGATGCGGAGCGGGAAGCGCACGTCCTTCACACCAACGCGATCAATGGCGATACAGCGTTCATCACGCTCATTTTGCGTGTCTTTAAGAGTCGGCATAGATAAACAAAAAATCCCACTGCTGCGTTCGGCAACAGTGGGAGGAGGTGAATTTCACGAAACCACCGCTGCCAGCTTATGGCAGCAGATTGACGGAGCGGGCGCGCTTCACTTCCCTGGTCACCTTGCGGTGAAGCCAAGCCGGAAGACCTGTCACACGACGCGGGATAAGCTTGCCGGTTTCACTGAGAAAACGCTGAAGCAATTCAGGATTGCTATAGATCAGCTTATCCACAGGGATGTCCATGCGGCGGCGGGGCATCCTGCGATTGTTTTTACGCAGGGAGATGAGGCGTTCGGTAGTCTTCGGTTGCATGAGAGGTGTGGCGGCAGATTAGCGAATCTCGCGGTGCAGAGTGCGGCGCTTGAGATAATGATTGAATTTAATCTTCTCAAGCCGTCCGGGAGTATTCGGGCTCTTTTTGTTGCGTGTGCTGACGTAGCGGGATGGGGACTTGCCTTCGGCCCTAGCCTCCGTGCATTCCAAGGTGATAATTTCTCGTGCCATAAAATTGGGGGCGGGATTCTAGGTTACTCTTTACTGAAGTCAAG
>CANJVS010000031.1 GCA_947477755.1 Verrucomicrobiaceae bacterium
AATCAACTGGGCATCAACGCATTGTGAAAACGACACAGTGGCAAATCTGTAAAGACACCTCGAAAAAAAGTGGAAAGCACAAATTTGCGTTCTCATGGAATTTGCGTGGTGGGGCACGAACCCAAGTTTTCTTAGTATCTCGTAAAAAGATTACCTGGCACGGGTCGGCATGCATCAGCACGCAGCAGCCTGCCAAAGCAATTTTCTAGCAGACGCACGAATAAATCATCACCCCATCATCACCGCCCTGTTGCTTACGCCGCTGGCTCCACTGCCATTCGCAGGGTACAACGAAAGCATTAGAAGGCGCAGAGCCCCAGCCCACCAACGGCCTCGACTCCGGACAACCACGACGCCCACGACTGCGCCGAGCGCATCCGCGATTGAACATGAAGTCCGTTTTGTCTCATCGATTGCCTCTCAACTCTCGCAAAACCCAATCCTTCGCTTATGCCCCGGTCTCTCCCCTGCAGTGTCCTTTTCAATGAGGCCCTGCACTGATGCTTCGACAAAGCATTCTGTTCTTGAGCGGGCGGTAAATGCAAGCTAAGTATCTACGTCCTATTTTTTTGCACATGTCACGCCTGTCACAGATCCTTGTTGTCGCAGCTCTGGTGGTTTCCATTGGGCTGCACTGGGCTGTGCTTCAGTCGGCAGCCTGGGTCGGTATGGCTGTCGCTTACACGGTTGAGAAAGGTTCAATCTCAGAAGGTCTGAGCGACACCTTTGACGGCGACCATCCCTGTCCACTTTGTAAAGCGGTGAAACAGGGACAGGACTCGGAAACGAAGTCCAAGAATGATCAGGCACCGACAGCAAAAACGAAAGAGGTGAAGCTCACCCTCGCCCTCGTCACGGTGCCCAAGTTTGTTTTTTATCCAATAGCGCCCCAACACTGGATCATGACATCCAGCGATTTCAAAACGCGACGGGAAGAGCCGATTACCCCGCCTCCGCAGCGTTCCGCGCACATCTAGCAGTCGTCACTTTCAGACACTGAGCCAGATCGCACTTTTTGTTTGCCGAGGATGTATCATGCACTCGGACCATGTGTGCCTGATACGGATTATTCCCGCGTCGTTTCTGCCTGTTGAAAGGGACGTCTGCTAGTCGTCCACATGCCTTTCCCGGCGTTCTGGGTAGGCGGCGTCAGCTAGCGTTGCCTTCCCTGCCGGGCGCTCCCGTTCAGCCATTTTCTGAGCGGGAGCGACATCTCTCCACAACAGCCATGCCATGCGCAGGCCCCCGAATGCTCAGCCGGGTCATGTCATCCTGAGCCTCCATTTTCAAATTCAATCATGTTCCGATTATCCCTCCATCTCACGCTCGTTTCACTCCTCGCCTTTGCCAGTCATAGTCAGGCACAGGACGTCCCTCCAGCTGATGTCATGACCAAAGGCCAGCAAGTCTATATGCTCGTCTGCTTTGCCTGCCATCAGCCTACTGGACTCGGCCTGCCGGGCATGTTCCCGACGCTCACCAGTTCGGACTGGGCCTCCGCTCCGAAGCCCGACCGCATCATTCGCATGGTGCTCCATGGTGTCACTGGCCCCATCACATTAAATGGTAAACCCTTCACCACGCCCGCGCCACTCATGCCTCCGCAAGGTGCTGCGCTGAACGACGACCAGATCGCCTCAGTGCTCACCTACGTTCGGAATTCCTTTGGCAATAAAGGCAGCGTCGTCACGCCGGATCAAGTGCAGGCCATCCGCGAAGCCGAAAAAGCCCGCACTGCCATGTGGACGCAGGCCGAACTGGAAAAAATCCCTGTGAACTGACCCGCTATGAGCCAACCCACCACCACTCCAGAGCCAATGCCGAACGAGTTCAACCCGACCCATTTTTGGGTGCGCATCGGATTCATCATGGGGTTGGTGGTAGGGTTGAGCCTGTTTTACAGCAGCTTTCTGGATCGAGTCCTGCCGAAAACCGAGCTTCCCATCTTTGCCACCGTGAAGAGCGATCTCGAAGCCACCGAGCGCAGTGGCAAGGCGGTTCGTTTTTCAGACCTGAATGGCAAGGTCATCGTCGCCGCTTTTCTTTACACGCAGTGCCCGCATGGTTGCGCGGCGGTGACAGCCCAGTTGCAGAAGCTCAATCAGGAGTTCGCCACGCATCCTGGCATCCAGCTTCTGTCTGTCGCTATCCAGCCGGAGCGGGACAGCGTTGCTATGCTCAAAGGTTATGCCGATGCCGTCGGAGCCACGGAAAAGTCGCCCTGGTGGTTCATTACGGGGGATCGGCAGAAGCTCTGGGAATTCATGACGACGGAGGTCGGCATGACGCCGGCGAAGCCCATCCCTGTGGATGAACGCATCACGCCAGACGACGAATACGAACACGATCTCCGCATCGCCCTGCTCGACGGCCAGGGCCGTGTGCGCGGCTACTACGCCGTCTTTCACCCGCAGCCGGAGATCGCCGCTCTGATGGCTGAGCGACTCCATGAACACGTCCATCAGCTCCTCGATCACCCGCATTCCTGATTATATGAAAACCTTCCTCACCCTCTTCTTCATTCTCGTCTGCCAAACCTTCGCCGCTGAGCCCGTGCAGAGCTACGAAGCCGAAGTCGCGGGCATCTTTTGCAGCGCTTGCTCTAGCCATGTGAAGGCTGCGCTCTCGAAAATCGACGGAGTGCAGTCGGTGAAAATCACCACCGCTGATAAAGGTGGTCTGCCGAAGCTGAAGATCACCTCCACGAAGCCGCTCACCCGCGAGATCGCCGTCCAAGCGCTCGGTGAGAAGGCCAAGATGTATCACATCCAGTCACTGAAACCCGTCACTCGCTGAACTTATGCGCGCACTCCTTTTCAGCCTTCTTCTCGCCAGCAGTGCCTCTGCGGCTTACCAGCACTTCGAAGCACGTCAGGTGCATCCTTTGGCGATGACGCCGGATGGCACGCGCTTGGTCGCGGTCGATTCCGCGAATGCTCGTGTCACTGTTTTTGACCTCACCAGCGGCACACCGGTGCGGCTCAGCCAGATCCCTGTCGGCCTGGAGCCTGCGAGTGTCCGTGTACGAACGAATGATGAGCTTTGGGTCGTCAACGAAGTCGGCGATAGCGTCTCCATCGTCAGCTTGAGCGCTGGAGCGGTGGTGGAGACCTTGCGCGTTGGCGATGAGCCCACCGATGTCGTTTTCGCCGCAGGCAAAGCGTACGTCGCTTGCGCTCGTGCGGCTCAGATCCGCGTTTTCGATGCCAGCACACGCGCCCCAGCAGGTGCGATCACGCTGACGGGCGCTTACCCCCATGCGCTGACGGTGAATGCCGATGGATCTCGTCTTTATGCTGTCTTTCTCCAGTCCGGAAACCGCACCACGGTGATCAAGCGGCAGGTTGCGCCACCTCAGCCTACGCCGACCAATACGGCCTTGCCAGCCGGGCCGGACACAGCGCTCATCGTCGCTGCGAATGACTCGCGAGTCACAAACACGATCCTCGACAACGACGTGGCGGAGATCAACACGGGCACCGACACGGTCGTGCGCTACGTCAGTGATGTCGGCACGAATCTTTTCGATCTCGCCGCGCGTCCGGGCAGTGATCAGATCTGGGTGGCGAATACCGAATCGCTCAATCTGACGCGCTTCGAACCGACTCTACGGGGTCATTTTGCCGACAGCCGCCTTTCGATCATCACGCCTTCTTTGGTGACCACAGTCGATCTGAATCCCGGCATCGATTACGGCATTTTGCCGAACCCGACAGCACAAGCCACCGCGCTCGCGCAGCCGACGAGCCTCGTCTTTTCCGCCGATGGCAGCACCGCCTGGGTGGCGGCTTTTGCCTCAGACCGGCTCGCGAAGATCGACCCCGTCACGGGCAATGTCACCGCACGTGTGGACATCCGCACCGGAGCCGACACGGATGCCTCCGCCATGCGCGGACCACGCGGGCTCGTGCTCGATGAAGCACGTGGAAAGCTCTACTCGCTAAACAAACTCTCCAGCAGCCTTAGCGTCATCGACACCAACACGCTGGCGGTCTCCAGCGAACTCGCCCTGAGCAGCTACGACCCTATGCCAGCAGCGATCCGAGCGGGCCGCGGCTATCTCTTCGATGCCCGACTTTCTGGCAATGGCACCAACTCCTGTGGCATCTGCCATCTCGATGCGGACAACGACGGCTTGGCCTGGGATCTCGGTGATCCCGGTGGTGAAATGCTCACTGTGCTCGGGGCAAACCTGAGCGTGCACGACACCACACCGCGCCCGCGATCCATGCATCCAATGAAGGGTCCCATGGTCACGCAGACGCTGCGCGGGATGCAAAACGGAGATCCCTTCCACTGGCGTGGCGACAAGCCGACACTGCAAAGCTTCAACCCGACCTTTGCCAATCTGATGGGTGGCTCACAGATCGCTGCGGAAGACATGGACGACCTTGCCGAATACCTGAAGTCGCTCGTTCATCACTCGAACCCGAATCGCAATCTCGACCGCAGTTTGCCGACAAGCTTCGGCGGCGGGAATCCGGTCACAGGGCGTGATCTCTTTAACAACCACGCCAAGTCTCACTGCAATGTTTGCCATCTCCTGCCTGAGGGCACGGATCACAACATCGACCTACCGCAGGAGTCAGGACTCAGCCAACCAGTGAAGACACCGCCGCTGCGCACCACCTATCAGCGCATGCTTTTTGACTCACGTGCGGGTGCCACCTCGATCAGCGGCTTCGGCATGTTGCATGATGGCACAGGCGGCACCTCCATGCTGCCGACGGTGCATCCGTATGTACTCTCGAATTTGGATACCTTGCAGGAGCTGGCGAATGTCACCGCCTTTATCCAATGCTTCGACACCGGCACGGCACGCACGGTGGGTTATGGCCGCACAGTCACGGCGGCGAATCGCACAGACAGCGCGGTGATCGCTGACATCGCCTTGCTGGAAGCGCGTGCCGCCAACACGGCGGGTGATTGCGATCTCGTCGTGCGCGGTGTCATCGGCAGCACTCCGCGTGTGCTGCGCTGGACGGGCACGGTTTATCAAAATGACAGCACGGCGGGCGGCACGATGACGCGTGCAGCTCTGCTGGCGGCTTTGAGTGGCAATGATGCCATCACTTTCACCGGTGTGCTTCCCGGCACTGGGCCTCGCTTTGGTGGTGATGAAGATGAAGACAGCGTTTTGAACGGCGACGACCCGAATCCAGGCATCGTGGATGGTCCGCCGAAGATCACGGAGCAGCCGCAAAGCCTAGCCGTGGTGCCCGGTGCCCCTGCCACGTTCACGGTCGTGGCAGAGGGCATCGGTGTCAGTTACCAGTGGAAGCGCGGCACCACGAACGTGGGCACGAATTCGCCCAGCTTCACCCTGCCTGTCACGGTCCTGGGAGATTCAGGCAGCTACTCCGTCGTCGTCAGCAACACTTATGGCAGCCGAACGAGCGATGTCGTCACGCTCAATGTCGTGCCGCCGCCAGTCATCACGAAGCAGCCTGTCGGCAGAATCGCGAATGAAGGCACGAACGTCAGCTTCAGCGTCACCGCCACGGGGAACAATCTCAGCTACCGCTGGAAGCGCGGCAGCACCTTCATTGGCGGGGCCGACAAAGCCACGCTGCTGCTCGGCGGCGTCGGCGCGCAGGACATCGGCAGCTACTCTGTGGTCGTGTCGAATGGTGCCACGAGTGTGACCAGCGATGCCGTGGCTTTGGGCGTAAATCTCTGGCCTGTGATGAACGATCTGAATCTGCCAGATGCGGTCATCGGCCAGAACTACAGTTGGCAGCTCAGCGCGGTGAATGCCCCGACCAAATTCAGCATCCTTGGCCTGCCCACAGGTCTGACTTACAATCCGATCTCTGGTTTGATCACTGGCAAACCTACCGTGGCGAAGAGCTTCACCGTGAAAGCCAGTGCGCTGAATGCCGCAGGCAATGGACTGGCCAAAGAAGAGGTCATGGTGGTGCAGTCATATCCCACCGCTGCGCTGGGGACCTATCAGGGCATCGTCCCACGCCACAGCGACGTGACTTTGAACAACAACCTCGGTGGTCGTCTCACGCTCACCACCACGAACCTTGGAGCCTTCAGCGGCACGCTGGTGCTTGGCACCGTGAGTCATCCGCTGAAAGGCACGCTCATCATGCTGCCAGACACTGATCCGACCGGCAGTCAGGCTATCGTGCGAAAGAATCAGGCCACACTGAACCTCAGCTTCACGCTCCTGCGTGCCAGCCGCAGTCTCACCGCCACGCTCACCGATGGTGTGAATCCCATCACGATCACCGCTGAGCTGCCTGCGACCTCGTTCACGCCGTTTGTCGGGAACTACACACTCGCCATGAAGCTGGCGGCGGGTGATTTGAGCAACGATGCGAACCCGAAAGGCCACTGCGTCGGCGCTTTCAAAGTCTCCACAAAAGGTGCCGTCACTGGGGTGATCAAACTCGCGGATGCTTCAACTCCAGTCACGCTTTCCGGCATCGTCGGCGAAGGTGGCAACCTACCTGTATTCACGCTGCTTTACGCCAGAACAGGTTCCCTTCTAGGCACCCTGAACATCGGCACTAGCGGCGCACTGAATGCATCAAGCATGAGCTGGTTCAAGCATGAGCAGACGGCGGTGACGCGCAGTTACAAAGGCACCTTTGGCCCGCTCACGCTGGAGATCATCGGCAGGCCGTATGTCGTCCCGCTAGTCAATGGCATCGCCATGGGACTCACGGCAGGCGCTGGCAATGCGCAGCTTCTTTTCCGCGATGGCGCTGCGCCAAGTCCTGCGACTCGACTCGATTGGACGGCCTTTGAGATTCAAAAAGGCAGCCCGGCGAAGATTCTGCCGCCTGTGAGCAATCCTGGCCTCGTGAAGCTGGCGGTCACGCCTGGAAGCGGCACCACCTTCACCGCTGGCACGACAGGAAGCTTCACCGGCAACTTCACACTGAAGGACAGCGATACCAGCATCACACCGAATCGAGATCTGACCCGCAGCGCCACCATCACCGGCATGATCGTCGATGATGGCACAGGGCAGAAAGGCTACGGCTTCTTCAATCTCCCCGAGATGCCCACCGCCTCTCCCAAGACCACGGCGACTACCACAAAGCTGCTGTCTGGCAGCGTCGAACTCGGGAGGACCGCTCCTTAAACACTCTCCTAGCTGAACCCCAAACCCAAAAGACAAAGACCCCCATACAACCCATGAAACACAAACACCTCAACGTGATCGCCTCGGCGGCGCTGCTTCTCATGAGCGGCACAGCCTCGGCTCACATCAGTTACTCCGGGCGTGACTTTGGCACGATCGTGCCAAACGCCGCTCCCGTGACCATCTCGAATCAGACCACGACCGGCAATTATGGCTGGGCCGACGCGACCGACGCGGACAATGGCGATAGCCACAAGGTGCGCTATTACCGCTTCAATCTCGCCGCTCCGGCTTACGTCACCGTCAGCTTCAGCGGCTCCACCAATGGAGGCACGCGAAATGGCACCATCAAGCCTGGCTTCTCGATCTTCCAGGGGCTCGCACACGTCGCTCCGCTCACTACGGCTCCTGGCAGCCCTGACTACGACACCTCCGCCATCTCCATGGCCTACCGTGCGTCGCTCGGCTACACCGTGGAAGGCTGCTTTAGCGCGCTGAAGAATTGGCGCATCGGTGGTGACAATCAGACCGGCCCGACCTTCGACTTCGATGCAGCGGACGGCCTGAGCACCTTCGTTTACAAAGGCTATGCCGCAGACGGTGACTCCAGCCTCTTTGGCACCATCCCCGGCGTCACCGGCGATGGCAATGCGGACGGCATGGTCACCAAGTCCTTCTTCCTGCCAGCGGGTGATTATACCATCACCGTCGGTGGCGTGAACTACGGCGGCCAGCTCCCGACGCCTGACGCGACCGTTTATGGTCTTTTTGGCACCATCTCGGCCTCCGCCTTCACCTATGTGGCAGGCGATCCTGTCGCAGGTGGCATCGGCTACCAGCATCAGGTCACGCTCGGCAACAACAGCTCCGGCAGCTTCAGCAGCCACGTCGGAGCCTGGAGCTGGGAAGACAACAGCCTCTTCGGTGGCGTCGGCCAGAGCACTGCCCCCGTCGGCTGGACGCACACCTCAAACTGGGCTGCCGTCAGCGTGCAAAGTGACACTGTCGTAACCATCACCATGGAGCGCGATGCCAGCGTGCCTTGGGGTGCTGCCCCAGTGGAGCTGAACGGCCTCGCTGACACGGCCTCCATGTTCCCAAGCTTCACGCTTTTCCGTGGCTTGGACAATGACGGCGACGACTTCCACACCTACAACAATCGAGGCAATGTCGATTGGGCCGAAGACATCCAGTATCTCGATCATGTGGACAACTCTACCGCCACAAGCATCACTCGCACCTTCTTCCTCCGCGCGGGTGATTACACGCTGGCCCTCGGCAGCAATGCTCCTGCGACAAACACGAATCGCCAGGGCTACAAGATCAGCTTCAGCACCAGCGGATCAGGCCAAGCTGACCCAGTTCTGCCAGCAGGCGGGATTGGCTACGCCTTCACCGTCGTCGCCGGAGCTGGCGATGCAGGCAGCTTTAAGAGCCATGTCGGTGCCTGGAGCTGGGAAGATAATTCTCTCTTTGGCAATCCCGGCCAGAGCCCTCAGCCCGTCGGCTGGACCCACACGAGCAACTGGGTGGCAGTGAAGCTAACTCAGGAAGTCTTCTTCTCCCTCACTCTGGAGCGCGATGCCACCGTGCCCTGGCCCAGCGTATCGGAGCCAAATCGTCTCGCGGATACTTCCAGCATGTTCCCCAGCCTCACGCTTTATCGCGGCTGGGACAATGACGGCGGCGACTTCCACACTTACAACAACCGTGGCAACGTGGCCTGGGCGGAAGACATTCGCTATGTCGATCATGTGGACAATTCCACAGCGGAAACCATTACCCGCACCTGGCGTCTGCCAGCCGGTGATTACACCTTCGCGCTCGGCAGCAATGCTGACACGAACAACACGAATCGCCAAGGTTACAAAGCCACCTACAGCACCCGTGCTGCCTCTAACATCCTGACGGCGGACCCTGCCTCTGGCGGCATCGGATATTCGCACGTCATCAGCGTAGGCCGTGGTGATAGTGGCAGCTTCTCGAACCATGTAGGAGCTTGGAGTTGGGAAGACAATGACCTCTTTGGTAATCCTGGCCAGAGCGCTGATCCCGTGGGCTGGACCCACACCAGCCGCTGGGCTGCCGTGCATGTGAAAGACCACATCACGCTGAACATCACCATGGCCCGCGATGCCACAGTGCCAGACATTGCCAGCACCAGCGGGTTTGCCGACACCACTTCCATGTTCCCCAGCTTCACCCTCTGGCGTGGTTGGGACAATGACGTCGCCCCTCTCGCTTTCCGCACTCGTCCAGACATCGTTGCTGCTTGGCAAGCCTATGGCGGCGTGCCTGCTGATCTCGGTGACCACCACACCTATAACAATCGCGGCAACGTCGATTGGGCGGAAGACCTCAGCTACATCGACCATTACGACAATAGCACCGCCACTACCATCACCCGCAGCTACACGCTGGCTCCCGGCTACTACACCTTTGCCCTCGGCAGCAATGCCTCTGCAAACGATACCGATAGTCAGGGCTTCAGCTTCTCCTGGACCACAGGCGCACCAGCTTTTGTGAAACCCGTGATCACTCAGCAGCCGAAAGGTGCCGAGATCCTCGCCACGAAGAACACGAGCCTCAGCGTGAAAGCCACCGGCCCAGGGCTGAATTATCAGTGGTTCTTCAAAGGCCAGCCTTTGCCAAATACCAACCACGACACGCTGCCCATCACAAACGCCGATCTCACCAAAGCCGGAGCTTACACCTGTCAGGCACGTAATTCTGCCGGTTGGGTCACCAGCAATCCCGCCGTGCTCCTTGTCATCGCGAAGCCCATCGTGGCTCCGTTCGACATCCCGAACCTCATCGTTGGTCAGCCTTATGAGCTTCAGCTCACAGCTTCGAACAACCCTACCGTCTTTGCCGTTAAGGGCCTGCCGAAAGGTCTGGCCTTCAATCCGAAGACAGGCTTCATCATGGGGCGCCCCACCGAAATCAAGGCGGTCAACAACGTCGAAGTCGCCGCCACGAACAAAGCAGGCACGAGCGATAAAGTGACGGACACCTTTGCCGTGACCGGCCTACTAGCAGGCACGAGTGGCAGCTTCACCGGTCCTCTGGGTCGCTCAGGTGGTCTCAATGATCTGCTCGGCGGTGCTGTGAAGCTGGAAGTCACCAGCCTCGGTGCGCTCAGCGGCACCATTACGCTCGGCAAAAATACTCCCTATCGCATTGCAGCCGCGCTGGATACCTCCGAGGACTCGCCGAGCGCACACTTCCACATTGAGCGCACTGGCTTGCCTGAGCTTCACATCGAACTCATGGTTGATGTCGCGGCCAAAACTATCTTCGGTGAAGTCACAGATGAGATCGAGGTGCTGCCCTTCGTGGCACGTCAGGCTTTGACACCTGCGGGCACTTATCCGGGCGACTACACCTTCGCCCTGCCTCTGGATGCACTCGATGTCGGTGATCAAACCGTCCCGCAGGGCCACAGCGTTGGCGCTTTCAAAATCGCCGCCGCAGGGGCCACCACGGGTGTCGTCGTGACGGCTGACAACAACAAGATCACCTTTGGTGGTGCTCTGGAAATCGACGGCAAGCTCACGCTCTTCGGCCTGCTTTACCGCGGCGCAGGCTCCGTGCTCGGTCTGCTCAGCATCGACTCGGCGACGAGTGATCTCGCTCTCTCCGAAGTCTCCTGGTTCAGGGATGTCTTCGCCAAAGACCTCGTCTATGGCGATGGCTTCGGCCCACTGGAGCTGACTACCGTCGGTCGCAAATACACCACGCCAGCGCTCACATCCCTAGCGCTTGGTGCCGATTCCGGCGCAGGCAATGCCCGCATCTCCTTCACTGAAGGCGGTGCGCCAAGCCCCGCCACACGTCTGAACACGGACAAGCTCCAGATCGAGCTTACCAAAGTCACCGTCGCCACGCCAAATCCAGGCAAAGTCGCCCTCAGCATTGACAAAGGTAAGCCCGGCCTCTTCACCCCAGGCACGAGCGGCAGCTTCAAAGGCAGCTTTGAACTCACTGACTCCGATACCAGCGTCACGCCGAACAAGAATCTCGTCCGCAAGTCCGAGTTCCAGGGCATGATCGTGGATAACGGCACGGAAGTGAAAGGCTACGGCTTCTTCCTTCTCTCGAAGATGCCCACTGTCTCTCCGAAGACCACCCTGGCCACCTCACCAAGACTCTCCGGCAGCGTGCTGCTTGAGAAAGTGACGGTCGTTGCTCCATAATCGACACTAGTACTCGACTTCCCCGGCGGTCCGTCCGCCGGGGAAGTTTCTTTGTTAATCATGCCTCTTTCTACACCAGAGACCTCTTTTCGCCGCTCTTTGGCTGCTATTTACCGTCACTCTCCATGCCCATCACGGGCGTGATTTCATCCTCATCCAAGACAGCACCATTCCAGCGCAGTTTAGTGGCGTCGCCATTGCCGGTTATGAATGGACACGCGATGGCAATACCAGTGAATTTTCCACGGAGCCCGGCTTCTTTATGGGCCTCGCACCCGCGATTGCCTTTGGCCTTTCAGCAGGATTTGCCGATGAAGGCACGGGCTGGAATTACACCGGTGTCACTCCGCAGTGGGTTGTCTCAATCATTCCCGCCACAGGCCCGATGAACTTCAGACTAGGCTTCTGGACGGGCTACGAGTTCGCCGAAGAACAGGCGGACAATCACAGTGCAGCTCATTTTCACAATCCTGGCTCCGGGCCTGATGCTGGACCTGTGGTGCCGCATAGCCACGGCGGTCGTGACCATGGTTCGCATGGTGGCATCCATCGACACGGCGAAAGCGGCTGGTACAATCGTCTCATTCTCGAAAGCGATCTCGCCGATAGCACACGAATCGTGCTCAACCTTATCAGTTTTGTCTCCGGCAGTGGGGGTGGTCCTGGTTTTGGTTATGCCGGCGGCGTGCATCACGAGTTCAATCACGATCTCTCCTTTGGCATCGAGACCATGGGCGATTTTCGCAGCCATGGAAGCTCTCACGAGGTGCTGTTCACGTCCATGGTCGGACTGCCTAACCAATTCGCTATCCGCCTCGGAGTCGGAGCCGGAGCCGGGATGACTCGGGCCAGCCCCGATTTCACCATGCACAGCAGCCTGCTGTGGCGCTTTTGATTTTGAATCCAGGCATCACGATATTCACGGCAACGCTCATGCCCTGCGCGAGGTGCGGAGGGACATTACTGACCAGGGCATCACTGAGCGTGTATGCCTCGGTGATGTGGTGGGATACGCGACCAGGCATCGCTGGCCTTCAAGGAGCTCAAGTGAAGGCTCCATCACCCAACACAAAACCCAATCCTCCTCCGGCTCTTCCCCTTCTCCCCCGAATGCTCCGCCTTGGCCTTCTTCACCTTCACAATCTCCCGCTCCAGCATCGCCTGCGTCACCATCCACTTCGCCGGATCGGTATCCGTGCTCCCCGCATGAATCGCATTCACACACACATTCAGGATGTCCCCGCCACTAAGTCCCTTCGATAGCTCCGCGAGAACTGCGTAATCAGCCTGAACCCGCTCCGGGTTGGGTAAGTGGAGAGCGAACAACTCCCTGCGCATGGAAGCGTCTGGAATGCGAAATTTGATGTGACGCTGGATGCGACGAAGCAGCGCGGGGTCATAATTCTCGAACAGGTTGGTGGTCACGATCACCACGCCGTCAAAGCGATCCAGTTCCTGCATCAGACAGTTGCGGTTCTGGTTGATGCTGGTGGAGCAGGATTCGCCGGTTGATACGCGCTTGGAAAGCAGGCTGTCGGCTTCATCGAAGAACAGCACCGCACCATGATCACGGGCCGTGGCGAAGGCGGCTTTGATGTGCTTGGCGGTGTCACCGAGATATTTCGATATCCTCGCTGCCATAGGTGCTGCGAGCTCCCCTCGCTGCACCGGTGGCACCACGTCGTCGCTTCCCGCGCAGAACTTTAATCACCTGTTTGCGCTTCAGTCTGCTGCTCCGGCAATACTCGTTAAGCACGCGGGTGTAGTCTTCAAAGCTTTCTTTCATCAAGCATGGCTCCATTGGCCATGGTGTCGCCTTTTGTGAGGCATCGACTTGATCCTGCTGCCCCGGGCTCTCCCCACACGGTGTCCTTTTCAATGAGGCACTGCGCTATGGGATGCCAATGTTTTAGCATTGCAATTGTCTGCAGATTTCTTTTTAACAATCAAATGCGCATCACCCAGCCGTTTGCTATGACTAAATATCCGCAGGCTGTTGGGCTTATTTACACGGCTCACATGACTTTTCGGAAAAGAAAGCAGGGCGTGCCGCTGATTCATTCCCAAGCGCCGTGGTCTTATTTAAAATCAGGTCACCTTTACGTGTCCGCCAGACTGCTCAAAGGAAGTGCAAAGCCATCTTATTCATTGGCCGCTGGAGCGGTGAAACCAGCCTCATTCCATAAGAATAACCAATAAAAGTGCATTGCTGAACATGGAGCCATCTCACCTCTCTTCTCCGTTTTAGTCACTTCTCAGTGTCTTCCACAATATTTCGCATGCGTAACTACGTCCAAATACTCCCCCGTTTCCGCAGTCGCATGACGGCATTCACGCAATTGCTGGCGGTGCTTTGGTGGTCTTTGGGCATCCCGTATGTTAACTCGGCTTACCAGCCAGGCGCGGGTTATGTCGCAGCGAACCCGGCCAGTTACGTGCCTGTCTGGGATGGTTCACCGGATGAGCCGCCGGAGGGGGCGGATACCAGTGACATAGACATGGATGGGCTGCCTACCTGGCTGGAGATTC
>CANJVS010000032.1 GCA_947477755.1 Verrucomicrobiaceae bacterium
CAATCGCGCACCGTGAATTCCCAGTCAATTACGACCTGCAATGAATCTGCGTTCAGACTTTCATCATTTGCTTCATTCTTTGAAAGTTCCGCACCGCTTGAGATTGGTTTTTTTGGCCAGGAAACCGCCAATGAGCGCGCCAAAGCCATCACAGCTGATGACTGGCACAGACGGCGCAATTGTCACGGCGTGGCAGTTTAACGCGGCGGAAGCGCATCTGCCCCAGATCCATGCAGAGCATCTCACCAGCCAGTGGCTGGCCGATGCCGGTGATGAGTTTGATCACCTCCATGGCCCCCACACAGGCGGCGGTGCCCGACACGGCTCCGAACACAGGGAACTGCCTCGTCCAAGTCGGTGGCACTTCGGGAACATAACAGGCCAGACAGCCGGTGAGCCCGGGGATGAAGGTGGTCACACTGGCCTCCAGCGTGTGCATGGCGCACTCGACCAGGGGCTTGCGGGCACGCGCGGCAGCGGCGTTCAGAGCCAGGCGTTCTTCAAAGAGGGGCGCGGCATCGACAACGAAGTCAGCCAGCCCGACCATGGCGTCGGCATTGACAGCGCTGATGTTCTCAGGCAAGGCCACGATTTCGCAGTCGGGATTCAAATCAAACAGGCGCTGCGCGATGGATTCCACACGCGGCCGTCCCACTTGGCTGCGAGTTTGCAGGAGTTGGCGGTTCAGATCGGACAGTTTTAAATCGCCACCGTGAGCCAGCACCAGTTTTCCAACTCCAGCAGCAGCCAGTTCCAGTGCCACCAGCCCGCCCAGACCACCGACCCGTGAAATCAGCACCGAGGCCGCTTTTAAACGACGCTGCCCATCCTCTCCGACACCTGGTACCGACATCTGCCATTCATACAGCGCGCGGTCGGTTTCAGTGAGATCAGGAAGCATGGGAGGCGAGAAACGAAAAGAACTGGCAGGATGTTGCGCGGAGCATCGCAGCCCTCAGGCAAGCGGCACCAGATGGTACACCAAAGCCCACTCCCGCATGTAGCGCACCTCGTTCGGTTCAAAACAGTAAATAATCAGCTCGGGATTCTCCGGCGTGCGCAGGTAGGCGCGCAGCAGCGGATTGCTGTCCCAAATCTCTTTGATGATCGAGGCGTCTGTGACCACACGTGCCACGGCGGTGATGCGCACCTGATGATGATCGTCATCGGTGTAACACAGCTCAGCCTTTGGATTCGCCGCAAGCTGAGCGGTCTTGCCGTAGCGGCGCAGATTGGCCACATAAACGGTGAACCCATCCGTGCGCACCGGTGAAACGGGTCGTACCCGAGCCTGATCGCCCTCCACCGTGGCGAGCATGGGAAACTTGGCTTTGGCCATCGTCGCCTGTGCAAGCGCAGGCAGTTCAGCGGGATCGAGAGGTTGAGGTTGCGGCTGGGACATGGGTGCTGAAACCGATACGCCAGACACCACCAGAACTCACGCAATTCTTGCCCCGGCACTCTCCTAACCCATGCGCAGATCCAGGGTCAGCGGGAACTCCGGGGCGATATCCAGCCTCACTGGCTCAATCGCTCCCGGCGTGTGCCCCATGGGGAAAAATCGACCGAGCCGGCGGCTCTCCGCCTCAAAGCTGTTCACCGGGAAAGTGTCGTAGCTGCGACCTCCCGGATGCACCACATGGTAGGTGCAACCGCCAAGGCTGCGCTTGTTCCAGACATCCACGATGTCAAACACGAGCGGACTGTGAATGCCAATGGTCGGATGCAGGCAGTTGGGTGGCTGCCAGGCTCGATAGCGCACACCCGCGACGTATTCACCGACCGTGCCAGTGTGATGCAGCGGCACCTCGCGACCATTGCAGGTGATGACATACCTTCCGCCCACCAGACCGCTCGTTTTCACCTGCACGCGCTCCAGACTGCTGTCCACATAACGAACAGTTCCGCCGGGCGCGCCCTCCTCACCAAGGACATGCCAGGGCTCCAAAGCAGAGCGGATTTCCAGCGTGATTCCGCGCCGCGTGATGTGGCCTAGATTGGGGAACTTGAACTCAAAATGCGGCATGAACCACTCGGGCTTCAGGTCGTAGCCATAATCCTTCATGTCGGCGAGCACGTCGCTGAAATCATCCCACACAAAGTGCGGAAGCAGGAAGCGATCATGCAGCGCAGTGCCCCAGCGGACAAGCTTTTGCTCATAAGGCCGATCCCAGAACCGGGCGATGGCAGCACGCACCAGCAGGTGCTGGGCGAGACTCATTTCAGCATGAGGCGGCATTTCAAACGAACGCAACTCAACGAGCCCCAGACGGCCGCTGCCACTGCCAGGGTCAAAGAGCTTATCGATGGAAAATTCCGTGCGATGCGTGTTGCCCGAGGCATCCGCGAGCAGATGGCGGAAAAGCCGGTCCACCAGCCAGGGAGGCGTGTGGCCATTTTCCTTGCTGTAGCGATCCATCTCCTTGAATGCCAGCTCGATCTCAAACACGGCATCATTGCGCGATTCATCAATGCGCGGCGACTGGCTGGTCGGGCCGATGAACAAGCCGCTGAAGAGATAGCTCAGACTTGGATGATTGTGCCAGTAGCCCAACAAACTTTTGAGCAAATCAGGCCGCCGCAGCAGTGGCGACTCCCTTGGTTGTTCACCACCGAAGACGATGTGATTGCCGCCGCCTGTTCCGGTGTGACGGCCATCCACCATGAATTTCTCTGTGCCCAGCCTTGTGAGACGCGCTTCTTCATAGAGCGTTTTGGTGTTGTGCACCAGATCGGCCCAGGTTTTAACCGGGTGCATGTTCACCTCGATCACACCAGGATCTGGCGTGACCTTGAGCACGTTCAGACGCGGATCATACGGCGGCGGAGTGCCTTCAATAATAACAGGCGTCTTCAGCGCCGAAGCGACCTCTTCAATTGCAGTCAGAAGATCCAGGTAATCCTCCACCTTTTCCACAGGTGGCATGAAGATATGCAGACGGCCCTCACGAGGCTCAATGCAGACCGCCGTGCGGATCACCTTGCCTGCCGACTCTTGTGGCAGCGGGCAGCGCTCCGCGTCAGGAATTTCAGCGCCTTCAGGTGCCTCCAACTTAAGGCGCTCAGGCTTGCCCTGACCCGCATAGACGCCTCGGCCATAGCTCGCGGGAACGGACGAAAATCCTTCAAGCCAATCCGCCACAGCGCTCAAGAAGTGCTGCCGCCCCTCAGGACGCGGCGGCAAGTCTGGCCAGTCGCTGGAAGGATCGGCCGGATAAATCCATGGATAATCCGAGGCGCTCACCCATGGCAGCGTGTCCAGAGGCAGACGCAGTCCCATCGGCGAATCACCCGGAATCAGGTACATCGCATCATCACGCACGAACCATGGTCCGCTTTGCCAGCGCGGTTTGCCCCGCATTTCGGCACGCTGCAGCGGCAGGGCAAAACCCACCACCTCATCGAGTCCCTGCTCAAACAAGCGCGCCAGACGCAGGCGATCTTCGGCATTCTTTATGTTAGACTTTAATGGATCCACATTGACCGGCAGACGCTTCTCCTTCCAGAGATAGTAAAAGACATCTTCATAGCCGGGTTTCAACCATCGTGGATCAACGCCGAGCACAGTCGCCAGAGCCAGGCCAAAGCGCCTGGCCTCACCGCTGCCGTGCCCGTAGTTCACCGTTTCATCCGCCATCAGCGAGTCATCCAACCACACCGGCACGCCATCCTGACGCCAGTAACAGCCCAGCGCCCAGCGCGGCAGAGACTCACCCGGATACCATTTGCCCATGCCGTGATGCAGCAATCCACCGGGGCCAAAGCGCTCGCGCAGACGCTTGATGAGTTTGCCGGACAGAAGGCGCTTGTTCGGCCCCACCGCTGCCGTGTTCCACTCCTCCCCCTCCATGTCATCAATGCTCACAAAAGTGGGCTCACCACCCATGGTCAGGCGCACATCGCCCCTGATCAGATCCTCATCCACGCGATGACCCAGAGCCTCGATTTCAGACCATTGCTCCGGCGTGTAGGGTTTCGTAACGCGAGGGGATTCAACGATGCGCGTGACCGACATCTCATGCTGGAAAGTCACCTCACATTTGTCCACAGCACCACTCACGGGTGCAGCACTCTGCGGGTCAGGGGTTGCAGCCAGCGGCAGGTGCCCCTCACCAGCCATCAGCCCGGAAGTCGGATCCAATCCCACCCATCCGGCACCCGGCAGATACACCTCACACCAGGCATGCAGATCAGTAAAGTCCACCTCCGTGCCACTCGGACCATCCAGCGATTTCACATCCGCCTTCAGCTGAATCAGGTAACCACTGACAAAGCGTGCCGCCATGCCCAGGTGGCGGAAAATCTGCACCATCAGCCAGGCCGAATCGCGGCACGAACCGCTGCCCAGCTCCAGTGTCTCTTCAGGCGTCTGCACTCCCGGCTCAAGGCGGATGCCATAGCTGATGTCCTTCCAAAGCATCTGATTGAGTGCCACTAAAAAATCAATCGTCCGCAGAGGCTCCTTGGATCCCATCATGAGCTGCCGCACCTGCCTGACGTAAGCCCCGAGCAACGATGTCAGAGGCAGTTTCCGGTGGTAGGGTTCCAACTCATGCACCAGCACCGGGTCATAGCGAAAGGGCACATGCTCCGCGTCAGGCTCCAGGAAAAAATCAAAGGGATTGTAGACCGCGATCTCCGCCACCAGATCGACCTCCACGGTCAACTCCGTTGCCTTTTCAGGAAAGACCAGCCGGGCCAGATAGTTTGACTGCGGATCCTGCTGCCAATTGATGAAGTGATCACCCGGCGTGATTTTTAGTGAGTAACTCAGCACCGGTGTGCGGCAGTGCGGCGCGGGACGCAACCTCACCACGTGAGGTGAAAGCGACACGGGGCGATCAAACTGATACTGGGTGACGTGACGAAGGGCGACGTGAATGGACATGCGGTTGGATTGTCCCATGTGACAAAGCACAGCGCGTGCCAGCGCACCGGCGCGATGCCAAAAGGTATGCATGAGCCGCATTTAAAAGACAGATCGGTCGAGACATCCGGCTGGAATGGCAGCTTCCTGATTTTTGAGTTGGTCTAATCGTAAATACCACTCGCTATTTCAGATACACTGAGTCAGTTCGTGGGGATGAATCCGAATACCTACTCACCCGGCGCGGGACGTACTTATTTTCTCCGCATAGCACTAGCGGTTATGGCGTGGTTCACCGTCCAACCATCTTTGGCTCAAGATCCGAGTATCATTGGGACCTATCACGGCTTGGTTTCCAGAACGACGGAACCGCCAGCGTGGGTGAATTCGCACCTCGGGGCGCGGATTGAAATCATCACTCAGGTCAATGGCAACTACACGGGCAAGCTGATCACTGCTGGTTCATCTCTGAATTTCAGCGGCCATATCACCAGTGCCGATCCAACTGCGGGAACAAGCTCCACAACCATCCCGAGGACAGGGCTGCCGGCACTGACTCTTGACCTGGACTTCTCGAATGATCTGATGACCGGCACCATCACTCACCCTGACGGAGAAAGCGCCAGCATCACTGGCTGGCGCAGTGTTTGGGTTGCAGGCACGCGCCCGGCCAAAGATTATCTTGGACGCCACAATTTCATCATCACTTCCGATCTGCCTGACGTTGGCGCCGGATTTGGCAGCTTCACCGTGGCGGCCAATGGCAGTCTCAGCATCACAGGAAAGTTACCAGACGGCACCATTCTCAATTGCATCACTTTCCTCGGCCCCACTGACTTTCCTCGGCCCCACTGGAGAGGCGCTCATCTACCAGACTTTCTACACCAAGCCCGGGAGCTTCATGGCAGCGCTTCAAATCACGCCTTCGACAAAGGATGATCCTTCCACACTTTCATCCATTGAACCTCCCTCAAGCTGGTTCAAACCACTGCAAACACTCCTAACGGATCGCTTTCACCGTGAAGGCTTTCTCGCATCCTGCCAGATCAACGGCGGGCAATATATCCCCCCCGCTGCGGGCGATATCGCCGCAGGCCTTCCGGATGTGGATCGAAACGGTTTCGTGACGTTCGAAGGCTTGGCAAGCAATTCACAGACGGTTGCCAACACCTACTTCACGCTCAATTCAGCAGCAAAAGTCACCATGGCCCCGGCAGCAGAGAATCCCGCCAAGACAACCCTCACGGTGAAGCCCGCCACAGGCGAATTCAGCGGCGGATTCACCCTGGTGGACGACGACATCAACTCAACACCCAGCACGGACAGCAATGGCAATCCAGTCTATAAAAAGCTGACCCGAAAAGTGACCTTTGAAGGCCTCATCGTGGACAATGGACGCATAGCCACCAGCTCGGGCTTCTATCTGGCGCCCTCCGATCCTGATCCGTCCGCCACCCCTCCAATCACCCTAACCAACTCTCCGTTTGTCGGTGGCACTGCCATCCTTGCACCGAACCCTGACGCCCCTCCTCCGCTTCTGATCGGCTTTGAGACTGAGACCGCTAATGTCACCGAAGGTGAGGATGAGTCGATCATCATCCGCTCATCCGAGGCACTCACGCAAAACCGCACGCTGACCATTTTGGTTATTCCACACACCGCCGTGGCAGCTGATCTCAGCGCCACCTCGATCACGGCAACCATCCCCGCCGGATCGGATCATGTCACCATCATGATCCCTGTTAAAGATGATGGTCTGGATGAAGAGGATGAGGACTTTGATCTCGTTCTATCGGACGGTCCCGGGTTTGATCTCAATGCTCCCGCAACCTGCACCGTGGTGATCACTGATGATGATTTCCCAATCGAAATCACGGGTGATCCGCAGTCTCAAATTCTGGAGCTTGGCAGCGATGCCACCTTCCGAGTGGAGGCCGCGGGCAGCGACATGATTTTTCAGTGGCAGCGCAACACCACCGATCTTTTGGGGATGAGCAACAACCCGCTACTGCTCAACAATGTTCAGCTTTCCCAGGCGGGTATTTATCGCGTGAAGGTATCCAACCTGATCAACGGGCTAAACTCCGGCAACGCGGAACTCGCCGTCGTGGACACCAGCATAAAACTTGTCGCACTCACGGCTGGCTCCACCGCCACGCTCACGGCGGGAGTCGCCGGACCTCCTGGCAGCCTCACGTATCAGTGGCGCGTGTCTGGTTCCGACGTGGAAAACGACACTGGGGCGACACCACGCATTTCAGGAGCCACCACACCTGTGTTGATCATCAAAAATCTCGTTGATGCTGACATTGGTGACTACGTCTGCACCGTCAGTCAGACCTCCTCAGGATTGGAGATGCCATCCGGGGAATTCAGGCTCCGCCTTCCGACGATCAAACCTGATCTCAACGACCTGGATCTGCCGGACGGCCAGATTCTAAGAGCCTATCATTACGACGTGCTCTTCGACACCGACTTTGACTCCGCCCCTGGCAGCTTTAGCGCCACGGGCCTGCCTGCTGGGCTGAGCATCAACGCCAACACCGGCATCATCAGCGGCACTCCGACGACTCCAGTGACCAATGCAAAGGTGGTCATCACCGCGACCAACCCCATCGGCAGCACCAAAGTCGAAAGCCTCCTCACCATCCTGCCCTTCCCAGCCGGGGCGCTGGGCACCTTTCATGGGATCGTGGACCGCGTGAACGCCGGCCCCATGCCTCCTGAAACCACGACCAATCCCTGGGCACGCTCCGACCTCGGCGCCAGAATCGAGATCCTCACCACCGCCACGGGAGGGTTCAGCGGCAAACTGCTCAACGGAACCACGCTGCCTTTCAGCGGCCAGCTTGCCTTTGACGGTGATCTCCTCACGGCGACGACCCGTGTTCCCCAACTTGCCAAGAACCTGCCGTCCCTGATTCTCAGCCTAACTTTTGATCCTGCAGAGCAAACATTCAGCGGACGGCTTGCCCTGCCCGATTCCAGCCCTGACCCCATCGATCCGATTGATCCGGGCTCAGCCGGAGTTTGGGGCTGGCGTAATTCATGGACCAAGGCCACACCGGCGACGGATTATCTTGGCCGCTTCAATTTTGCGCTGGGCAGTGATGGTGCGGCGGGAGAAGAATCTCCTGGAGGCTCGGGCTTCGGAACCTTTATCGTCCCCGCAACCGGCACTTTCAATATCACAGGACTCATGCCAGATGGGACGGCATTCATCTGCAATACCTTCCTTGGTCCAACGGGCCAACTGGTTCTTTTCCAGCCGCTTTTCAAAATCCCGGGAAGTCTCCATGGAGCCATTCAGGTGAAGCTGGCCACCTCAGAAGAGGTGCCCGGAATGCCGGGCGGCCTCGACCCTCCGGCCCCCGCTATCGTGCTGGCAGACCTGACCTCCGAATCTAATCCGGAGCCACTCAAGTGCACTTGGAACAAACCGGCACAAACCGACCCGGCGGACAAACTCTACCGCGCAGGGTTCCCGATCCTTTCACTTCTGGTAGATGGCGGTCTCTACACTCCTCCCGAATCCGGTCAGGTCGTCATGGACCTGCCAGATGTGTTGCTCAATGCCCAGCTTCAATTCTTCTCCGGCAGTGCAGGTTCAGAAATTCCCAGCCAGGATCTGACCATTCTATCAACTGGCAAGGCAGTCCTCCCCACAGGTGTCGACAATCCAATGAAAGTCACTTTCACCGTGAACGCGCTGACGGGTCAGTTTAACGGTGCCTTCACCAAACTGGATGAAGATCCTAACCGCCCGCCGCTCTACAATGACGACACCGGCAAGCTGATTCGTGCCCAGGGCTACTTCACCCGCAATGCACGCTTCTTCGGAATCATTATCAATAGCTCAGTTTTAGCCGCAGGACCCGGCATGTCCGTCGGCAGAGGACTCTTCACCATTCCACAATTGCCCAACGCCGACTCTGATCCACCGGTCACCACCGCGAATGCCCAAACACTTTCCGGGAATCTCTCCCTGATGCAAAATGAGGGAGCACCGCCACCCATCACCATTGGCTTCACGGATGGGCCGATGTTGAGCATCACGGAAGGTGAACCCATTCACCAGGTCATGGTCAACATCAGCGAGCCTTCAACCACACGCCGCACTGTCGCGCTGAGCGTCCAACATCGCACCACTTCATCCGCAGATTTCACCGTCTCTGCCGCTTCTATCGTCTTCGAACCGGGACAAACTGAGGCTTCAATTAACCTCACGGTCAACCAGGACAATCTCGACGAGCAGGACGAAACCTTTTACCTCAAACTGGCCGATGGCCCAGGCTACAATCTCCTCAATGGCCGACTGGCTGTCGTTATCATGGACGATGACGAGGCCGTGCAAATCACCATGCCGCCTCTGCCGATGCTGGTGAACACAGGTGCACCACTGACGTTAAATGTCGAAGTCACCGGCTCTGAACCATTCAGCTATCAGTGGAAAAAAGATGACGTTGAAATTTCCGGAGCCAACCAGCCCACTTTAGACATCAATCTCGTCAAACTCAGTGATGGCGGACGGTACCAAGTTGTCGTCACCAATCGCTGCGGCAGTGTTCCTTCCACCGCCGCAAACATCGCCGTCATGGATATGACAGAGCGCTATATCCCGGTCGCCGAAGGTGCCAACGCCACCCTGGGGCTGAACATCAATGCACCGGCCGGATCATTGACTTTCCAGTGGACGCGCAGCCCCATGTTCGCGCCGGTCGTCAATGATGTCCGCGTCAGCGGCAGCACGACCAAAACGCTCAAGATCAACAACGTCACGGCAGATGACGAGGGTGACTACATTTGCCAAGTCACGCTGATCAACAGCATCATGCCACCGCCAGGCCTCATGCTCCCGAGCCCGTTTCACCGGCTCTCCATTGTCACTGCTGCACCTGAATTGGTGGAGAACCCGCTGCCTCCCGGGGCGGTGGCACGCGCCTTCACTTATCAGGTGGAGTTCCAGCCTGAATCTTACCGCCGCCCATCCAGCTTCAGTGCCACCGATCTGCCTGGTGGACTCAGCATCGACCCCGTCACCGGCCTGATCTCAGGAACACCAACCGCGGCCGTCACCAATCGCAGCATCTCAATCACCGCCACCAATGCGATTGGGTCCGACACGTTTAACACGCAGATCACCACAGACCCTCTGCCAACCGGAACCATTGGGACATTCTTCGGCTATTTGGATCGTCATGTTGGAGAACCAACGGACGCCATTCCACCAGAATACAACGCCCCATGGCCCGACGCTGAATTGGGAGCACTTTTTGAAATGACCACCAATGCCGCCGGCAGCTTCAGCGGCAAGCTGACCTACGCGGGCACTCCCAACAGTTTCAATGGCACTCTGTCAGCGAATGAGACAGGCATCATCACCGCCAGCGCACTCATCCAGCGCACAGGCAAACCCGTCCTCTTCTTCCAATGCAACGTGGATGCCCTCATGCCCGAAATCATGGGCATGGTCAGCGATTCCCAGCTTGGATTGGGCGGAACCGAAATCCCCGTTCATGCCTGGAGAAAGTCCTGGTCTGCCTCAAATCCTGCCACCGCGTATGCAGGTAACTACACCTTTGCCTTGAACACGACAGATGGCCCTACCGAGAACTCTCCCGGCGGTGCCGGTTTTGCCACCTGCACTGTCCCGGCCAACGGAACCGCCTTTGACATCAAAGGACGCCTGCCGGATGGAACTGCCTTTGCATGCAGCAGCCAGCTCGGACCAAGAGGCGAGTTCGTGGTCTACCAGGCACTCTACGCACGCCTTGGCAGTGTGATCGCCCCGCTGCGGCTCGGTGTCCAACCTGACAGCCCTGCCGGAGCTCCTGTGTTTGTCGAAACAGCTCCCGGAGCCAGTCTCTTCAAACCGCGGCAGACCTCCTCCTCTGAAACCATTTATGTGAACGGCATCGGCCCTTCCCCACTTATGTTTGAAGGCGGGCGGCAGGTCGTGACCCCTTCCGGCAGCATTATCATGGGCCTGGAGAACGCGGCCGACAATGCCGCGATCAATTTCGCAGGCGCCAGCGCTGACAACTCGGAGACACCGCCTAACACCATTTTCCGCATATCCAGCACCGGAGCCGCGACGATGAAAACCGGTGCCGACAATCCCGCCAAAGTGACCGTCACAGTCAAGCCCGCCACCTCAGAATTCAGCGGAAGCTTCACCCTTGCCGACCCGAACCCACTGACCCTCATCGGCACACTCAAGCGCAGCGCCTCCTTCCTCGGCATGTTCATCCAGCGGCCTGATGGCAGCATGGTTGGTCGTGGCTATTTCAATCTGAAACAATTGCCTGATGGCGCTGCCTTCCCGCCCCAGACCGTCAGCTCGGCACCGATCTACACCGGTCTTGTTGAGATCGTGCCAGGTCCCGGTGTTCCTTGAGTCCTTTGACTGAGCCGGAGTGGGGCTGGCTGTTCGTTTCAAGCTCATGCCCTCAACTATTTCCTCTCAACTCCGGTTTGGGTGCATGCGAGTTTCGCGGGCCACTGATTGCGGCAGGCGGAACTCTGCCGCACAGTTGTCCGGGTCAAGGCCCGCCTCACAATTGCCATGCTCACCCCGCTTGATCTCAAACTGCTGCGCGATCTCGGGCGCATGAAGGGGCAGGTGCTCGCTGTGGGCCTGGTGATGGCCTGCGGACTGGCAATGATGATCATGACACGCAGTCTGATCCTCACGCTCGAAAGCACGCGCGATGCCTATTATCAGACTTACCGGATGGCGGATGTCTTTGGCTCCCTGAAGCGCGCCCCATGGTCCATGCGCGATCGACTGGCGGAGATACCGGGCGTGGCGGCCATCGAGACGCGCGTGGTGCTGGATGCACTGCTGGACATGCAGGGCGTGCAGGCGACGTGCACCGGACATCTGGTTTCATTGCCAGAGGATGGAGGGATGCCGACGCTCAATCAGGTTTTTTTGCGCTCGGGCCGGATGCCGCGTCCGGATGCTCGCCGTGAGGCGGTGGTCAGTGAAGCTTTCGCTGAAGCCCACGGTCTGCGCCCCGGTGATGCGGTAACGGCGATCATCAATGGCCGCCGTGACACGCTGGAAATTGTCGGTATCGGCCTGTCTCCTGAGTTTGTCTTTGAAGCGCGCGCCGGTGAGACTCTCCCGGACAACACACGCTTCGGGGTGTTCTGGATGAACTACCGCTCGCTGGCCGTGGCCTACAACATGGATGGCGCTTTCAATGACTTCTGCATCGATCTGCCTCCCGGCACCGAGGCCGGACCGGTGATCGCCGAACTGGACCGGCTGCTCAACCGTTACGGAGCCGGCGGTGCCTACACGCGCCGCGATCACGGCAGTGCCTCGCGCCTGGAGGACGAACTGCGCGTGCTGCATGCGCTGTCCCTGGTTTATCCCGTGGTGTTTCTGAGCGTGGCCGCCTTCATGGTGAATTCTGTTTTGGCACGTTTGGTTAGGCTGCAAAGGGAGCAGATCGCCCAGCTCAAGGCGCTGGGGTATTCGTCATGGCAGGTGGGCCGGCACTACCTCAGTTTCGCGCTGGTCATCGTGGTCGTCGGCTCCACCCTCGGTGGGCTGGCTGGGCGCCAAATGGGCGGGAGTCTGATCCGCATGTATCATTTGTTTTTCCGTTTCCCGGAACTCAGGTTCACCATGGACTGGAGCGCTCTGGGCACGGCGCTGATGGTGAGTGCCGGAGCCTCAATGCTCGGAGTGCTGAGCGTGGTCTGGATGGCGGTGAAACTGCCTCCCGCTGAAGCCATGCGCCCGGAGCCCCCGGCTGACTTTAAACCAAGCATGCTGGAGCGCATCGGCCTGACACGCTGGTTCACTCCGGCATTCCGCATGGCCCTGCGAAACATCGAGCGCAGGCCTTGGCAATCGGTCTTCACGATGGCGGGCCTGTCCCTGGCGACGGGCCTGATGGTGCTGCCTGGATCGATGCAGGACAGCATCGACCACCTGCTGACCTACCAGTGGAATGATGTGCAGCGGCAGGACGTGGTGGCCTTTCTCAGTGAGCCCGGATCCGGTGCCGCCCTGCACGATCTGGAGCACCTGCCCGGGGTGACCTATGCCGAGCCGATCCGCGCAGTGCAGGCGCGCATTCGCTATGGACACCATGTGCGGAAACTGGCCATCACCGGCCTGCCGAAACACAGTGAGCTGAGCCGGCTGCTGGACATCCAGGGTCGCCGAATCGAACTGCCGGAGGAAGGCCTGGTGATGTCTGACAAGCTCGCCGAGGTGCTCGGAGCGCGCCTCGGGGAAGAGGTGCAGGTCTCGGTGCTGGAAGGTCAGCGCCCGAACCTCACCGTGGCCATCCGCGGCCTGATGCAAGACTTCACCGGCGTGTCGGCTTTCATGGATATCGATGCCCTGCGCCGCATGATGCGTGAGGGTCCTTCCATCAACGGCGCTTACCTGAGCGTTGATGAATCCCACTGGGCGGCTTTTATGGATGAAGTGAAGCAGACACCACGCATCGCGGTGACGATGGTGAAAAAGGATCAGCTCGCCGCCTTTCGCAACACCACGGGAGAGAGCATTGCCATCATCCGGCGGTTGTATTTCATCCTGGCGGTGATCGTTGCCTTTGGTGTCGTGTATAACAGCGCGCGCATCGCCCTGAGTGAGCGCAGTCGCGATTTGGCGACCCTGCGCGTCGTGGGATTCACGCAGCGCGAGATCGGCGGGGTCCTGCTCGGGGAATTGACTCTGCTGGTGCTGGCTGCGTTGCCTTTGGGACTGCTCTTTGGCCGTGGTCTGGCCAATTTCATCATCAGCGCGATCAGCACCGAAACGGTG
>CANJVS010000033.1 GCA_947477755.1 Verrucomicrobiaceae bacterium
CATGAATGAAATCTGCTGGCCTCCCTGAATCTGCTGGAGAAACCTCCGGAGCAATCTCGCCTTCAGCGAGCAAGTAGCCGAGCACGTGGCCGACCTTGATGACGTCGCCGGGTTGGGGACCATTGGGCGGGATGTGCAGGATGCCGCTGTCGATGGCTTCGACCTCTTGCGCGGCTTTGTCGCTTTCCAGGGTGAAGATGGGATCGCCCTCTTTGATGGCGTCACCATCCCGTTTTAACCATGCGAGGAATTTGCCTTCCTCCATGGACCAGCCGAGCCGGGGTAATGTGATGTGGATGGGCATGACGTTGATCTATTCGGCGCACAGTTCACGGATCGCCTGCGCGATGGTTTCAGCGTTCGGCACCACGGCGGCCTCGAGCGTGGGGCTGTAGGGCGTGGGGGAGGGTTTGCCGTTGAGTCGGCGAATGGGGGCATCAAGATCGTCGAAGCCGCGATCCGCGAGTTGCGCGGCAATTTCGGCCCCGATGCCGCAATGGGCGAAGTCTTCGTCCACGATGATCAGTCGACCTGTTTTGGCGACGGAGGCCAAGATCGTTTCGACATCCAGCGGTGCAACGGTGCGCGGGTCGATGAGTTCCACCGAGATGCCTTCTTTGGCGAGGGTCTCGCAGGCGGCGAGTGTCTTGTGAACCATCAGAGCAAGCGCGACAACGGTGACATCGCTACCTTCGCGCACGATGGCGGCTTTGCCGAAGTCGATGAAGTATTCTTCCTCCGGCACAGGGCCTTTCACGGACATCAGTTCGCGGTGTTCAAGGAAGAGCACGGGATCGTCACAGGTGAGCGCAGTTTTCAGCAGGCCTTTGGCATCGCGCGGCGATGATGGCACCACGACACGCAGGCCGGGGAAGTGCGCATACATCGCGTAGTAGCTGCCGCTGTGGTGGGTGGCAGCCGCGTGACCGATGCCGATGCAACCGCGCAGCAGCACGGGCATCTTCAGTCGCCCGCTGCTCATGTATTGCATCTTGGCGATCTGATTGACGATCTCGCCAACGGAATCGAGCACGAAATCGGCGAACATGAAGTCAATCACGGGTCGAGTTCCGGTCATCGCCGCACCGCCTGCGAGCCCGACAAAACCGCGCTCGCAAATCGGCGTGTCACGCAGCCGTTCGGGCCCATGGATGGCAAACAGGCCGCTGGTGGTGGCGAAGTTGCCACCGCGCACGCCAATGCCTTCGCCCATGACGAAGATCTTCGGATTGTGTGCCATCTCCTCGGTCAGCGCTTCAAGCGTGGCCTTCATGAAGGTAAGTTCGCGTGTCCCAGGATTATCCGCCGGTGCATCGCGATGGGCGGCAGCTGAGGACAATGCATAGACATGCGTGGTGGCGCTCCCGGCCGTCGGGTAGGCGCTCTTTTCGGCAAATTCATGCGACGTTTCGGTCAGTTCGGCGACCTCCTGTTCGATGGCATCGAGCTCTTTCTCGCTCGCGAGCTTTTGTTCGAGCAGATGTTTTTTAAGCCGCGCGATGGGACACTGTGCTTTCCACTGCTCCACCTCTTCTCGCGTGCGGTAAGTGAAGTCGCCCATGCCTTCAGCGTGCGCACGGGTGCGGTAAGTTTTGCATTCGATGAGCGCCGGTCCTTCGCCATTGCGGGCACGCTTCACGGCCTCTCGGGCCACGGCTTCCACGGCCAGCACGTCGTTGCCATCCACTTCAAAGCTGGCGATGCCATACGCCGCGCCACGCGCTGCCACACTTGGGTTGCCCGCGACACTGGAAAAAGGAACCTCGGTGGCAAACTGGTTGTTCTCGCACACGAACAACACTGGCAGCTTCCAGATGCTCGCCATGTTCAGGCCTTCGTGAAACGCGCCGTTGTTCGCCGCGCCATCGCCGAAGAAGGCGACACCGACATTGCCCGTCTTCATGATCAAGGAGCTGTAGCCCGCGCCAGTGGCTTGCAGGATGCAGGGTCCGACGATGCCGCTGGTGCCCATCATGCCGATCTCCGGTGCAAACAGATGCATGGAGCCGCCGCGACCGCGCGAGCATCCCGTCTCGCGGCCATAGAGTTCCGCCATAAGCTGGCGCGGCTCCATGCCTTTGGCGAGCGCATGACCATGACCGCGATGCGTGCTGAAGGCGGCATCTGCTTCATGCAAATGCGCGCACACCCCGGTGGCGATGGCTTCCTCACCCACATAGGTGTGGCAGGCTCCGTGGATGAGTCCGCGCTGATGCGATTTCGCGAGTCGTTCCTCCACCATGCGGATGGTGAGCATGGTGCGGTAGAGTTGAAGCGAGGATGATTTGTTTGTGATGGAACTCATGCTGATTTAGGTTTGAGGCGCAGAAAGCTGATGATGATGCCGCCGACGATGAAGCAGGCGGCGAGGAAGTGAAGGCACTGCATTTCGCCGTAGCCATGCGTGCGCAGCCAGCCGGTAACGTGGTTGCCTGCGTAGCCCGCGAGGTTGGCGCCCATGTTGATCAAACCGGTGGCCACTGCGGCGGCGGAGGCGGTGAGCGTGAGCGATGGCAGCGTCCAAAATGGTGCGATCCAGAAGAAAGCACCAAGTGCCGTGAGGCAGAGCCAGATCATCTGCGTGCCGAAGCCCTGCCCTGGAATCGTGCTGCACAGGAGGAAGATGCCTGTGGCGACCATGCCGCCTGCGGCGTGCCATTTGCGATCTCCCGTGCGATCCGCCGTCTGGCCGGAGATCAGCACGCTGAGGATGCCGCAACTGTAGTAGAGGCCACTGTAGAGCAGCGTCATCTGATCGGAGCCGCCGGAGAGATTCTTCACCGTTGTTGGCAACCAAAAGCTGAGCGCATAGCCGCCGCTGTTGCCCACCAGCACACCGATCACGAGCAGCCACACCGCAGGCAGTCGCAGCGCCTGCCAAACGGAGATTTTGCCAGTCGCTTCCTTTGCCGCCGCTTCAGCAGCGAGCACGCCTTCGAGATGATCGCGCTCGGCCTGGGTGAGCCATGTTGCATTTCGTGGACGATCCGTGAGGCACGCGAGAACGATGAATCCCATCAGCACCGCAGGCATTCCCTCCACGATGAAAAGCCACTGCCAGCCATCGAGTCCGAACCATTTCACATCCAGCAGCATCGACGACACCGGCGCACCGAGCGCGAGACTGAACGGCACGGCCACGAGCAGCCCTGACAGCGCCCGCGAGCGATCATTCTGCGCAAACCAGTGCGTGAAATACACGATGATGCCGGGAAAGAAACCTGCCTCCGCCACGCCAAGGAAGAACCGCGCCCAGTAGAACTGCGACGGCGTGTGCACGAAGGCCATCGCCGCCGAGATGAAGCCCCAAGTGATCAGGATGCGCGCAAACCATTTCCGCGCACTCCACCGCTCCACCAGCAACGCACCCGGAATCTCCAGGAACAGATAACCGATGAAGAACACACCAATGCCGAAGCCAAACACGTCGTCATCAAAGCTCAGGGCGTCCTTCATGCGCAGCTTGGCAAAGGCCACGTTCGCGCGGTCAAGGTAGGAGATGATGTAAAGCAGGATGACCAGTGGCAGCACACGCCACGCGACCTTGCGGCGAAGTGCGACGGGATCGATGGCGGATGAAATCATGGAGTGGTGGGGTCTTGGTTTTCCAGCAGATTCAGGGAGGCCAGCAGATTGGATTGAAGTGGTGGAGTCTTGGAGTGCTGTTGGGGAATCCCTGCATTTGTTGTAACTTCTTCTTATCCTTCCGCGACGACGGGATTGGTGAGCGCGCCGATCTTCTCAATGTCGATGGTTACAGTGTCGCCGGGCTGAAGGAATACAGGCGGCTTCATTGCTGCGCCGACGCCTTGAGGCGTGCCGGTGAGGATGACAGTGCCGGGCAGCAGCGTGGTGCTGCCGCTGAGGAACTCGATGAGCGTGGGCACGTCGAAGATCATGTCGTTCGTGTTCCAGTCCTGCATCGTTTTGCCATTGAGGATGGTCTGGATGCGCAGCGCGTTCGGATCGGGGATCTCGTCCTTCAGTACGAGGCACGGACCAAGCGGAGCAAAGGTGTCGAAGGTCTTGCCACGGCACCATTGGCTGCCGCCACGCTTGATCTGCCAGTCGCGGGCGCTCACGTCATTGGCGCAGGTGTAGCCGAGCACGTAGTCGAGCGCGTTCGCTTTCGACACGTTTTTGCAGGCCTTGCCAATCACAACGGCCAGTTCGCATTCGTAGTCCACTTCATCGCTCTGCAAATGACGCGGCAGCACGATGTCATCGCCGGGATTCTGTACCGCGCCCGGCGATTTCATGAAGAGCACCGGATACTGCGGGATGGCAGCGTTGCTCTCCTCGGCATGCTTGCGGTAGTTCAGGCCGATGCAAAAGATGGCCGTGGGTGCCAGCGGCGCGAGGAGCTTGCCCGGTGTGACGACTTCATCAGTGACGCGGAAGTCGCCGAAGAGATCGCCTTCAATACGGCGGGCGGTACCGTCGGGTTTAAGGGCTGCGTGCTGGATAGTGCCGTTGTTGGCTTGGTGGCGGATGATGCGCATGGTTGGTTGTGGGTGAGGATGTGAAAAAGGCGTGGAGTTTTATTTTCCGGTGGTGTAGCCGCCATCCACGGTCATGGCGCTGCCGGTGACAAAGGATGCCGCGTCGCTGGCAAGATAGAGCGCGGCGGAGGCGATCTCGGAGGGCGCGGCCATGCGTTTCATGGCGTGGGGAGCCTCCATCTGGCGGAGATAGTCGTCGGGGTTCTCATACTGTCGCAGCATGGCATCGACAAAAGGCGTGCGGACGCGGCCGGGGCAGATGCAATTGATGCGCACGCCTGTGGTGCCGTGGTCCATGGCCATCGCGCGGGTCATACCGACGACGGCGTGCTTGGTCGTCGTGTAGGCAAAGCGCGCCTCCATGCCCATGAGTCCGGCGATGGAGGCGATGTTGACGATGGAGCCAATGCCGCGCTCGATCATGCCGGGCAAGACTGCACGTGAGAGATGATAGATGCCGAGCACATTGATCTTCCACAGCCTTTCCAAGTCGTCAGGCTTGGTGGTCAAAATGGTGCCAACATGCCCGACGCCCGCGTTGTTGACGAGCACATCAATGCGCCCGCCTTTCTCCGTGACCGTGCGCACAGCGGCAAGACACGAGGACTCGTCGCCGACATCAAGCGCGAGCGATTCCGCACGATGGCCTGCCTCGCGAATCCGCAACGCTGTTTGTTGCGCAGCCGCTTCGTCGCGATCGGTGGCATATACCAGCGCTCCGGCCTCTGCGAAGCATTCCGCAATGGCGGCTCCGATGCCGGAACCCGCTCCGGTGACGAGGGCGATTTTTTCAGTGAGGGTGATCATGGTTGGTGAGTGAGTTGAAGCCTCTCCGCGGTCTCGCGCGTGGTTTTCTCAAACAGGGCCGCGTTGCCTGGCTGCTTCAGATCGTGGTCAATGGTCGGGATCATCTGCCTCAGGCGTTCCTGGCCTTCAGCGCTGGTGAGCAGGTGCGGGAGGCAGGTCTGCACGACGTTGATCGCAATGTTCACCGAGACCGATGCGCCCGGCGAAGCGCCCAGCAGCGCAGCGATCGAACGGTCTGCGGAGGAAAATACTTCGGTGCCGAAATGCACCGCGCCACGGTCCGCTTTCTTGATGGCCTGCACACGGATTCCTGCCTGCACGAGCCTCCAGTGTTCCGAGCGGGCATTGGGGTAAAAATCGCGCACGGCATCCATGCGGCTCTCCAAGCTTTGCAGGCCCTGGGTGACGAGATACTTCACCAGCGAGCGGTTGCGCATGCCAGTCTGCAGCAGCGCTCCGAGATTGTTCGCGCGAATCGAGAGCGGCAGGTCGCTCCAGTGTCCGTGTTTGAGGAAACGCGTCGTCCATGAAGCAAAAGGACCGAAAAGAAGCTGGCGCTGGCCATTGAGTCTCCGCACATCGAGGTGTCCCGCACCGAGGCTGGGCGATGAGGGCGGCGTGGCACCATAAACCTTCGCTTCGTGCCGTGCGCAGATCGAAGGCTCGTCGCACACAAGCCACTGGCCGCCGATGGGAAATCCGCCAAGACCAGCGACTTCGGCGAGACCGGTGGATTGCAACAAAGGCAAGCTGCCGCCGCCCGCTCCGACGAAGACAAACTTCGCACGCTGCTTGCGCTCTTCACCGGAAGCCATGCATCGAAGGTCAAGATGCCATTCACCCACACCGCGCTGGAGTTTAGTCACCTTCCATCCGGCGGCGATGCCACAATGCTCCTGCTCCGCCAGCCAGCCGCAAAGACGGCGGGCCAACAGACCATAGTCCACCTCGGTGCCGGCACCGGAGGTGGCCGCGACTGGACAAGCATCGCGTCCTTCCATCACCAGCGGAGCCCACTGCTGGATCATCGACGAATCCGTCGTGAACGTCATGCTGCGGAAGAAATGATGCTCCGCCATCGCGGTGTATCGTGCGCGCAAGAAGTCCACATCTTCGCGACCCTTCACGAAGCAGACGTGCGGCACCGCATGGATGAAATCCGCGGCAGGTCCCACCATGCCTTCAGCAGTCGCGGAGCCCCAGAACTGCTTCGAGTGCTCGAACTGCTCAAAGATATGCAGCGTCCTTGTGATGGGCACGCCACCGCTTTGATCGCGTGCCGGAGTGTAGCTGAGTTCGCAAATCCCGGCGTGGCCTGTGCCCGCGTTGTTCCAGCCGTTCGAGGCTTCATGCGCGAGTTCACTCGTGATCTCGACCATCTGGATACGGAGCCGCGGATTGAGCCGCTTGAGCATCACGGCCAGCGTCGCGGACATGATGCCGCTGCCGACAAGCACGATGTCGGGATCTTCGAGAATGCGGGCATCCATGTCCGGTGGTGTTGGCATCAGTTCAGGCGGCAGTTATCAGCACCAATGAGCGCCGATGGCCTCGACATGCACGGCATACAGGCTGCGGCTCGCAGCCATGAACAGGCGATTGCGACGCGGGCCGCCAAAGCAGACGTTGGCGCACACTTCGGGTAGCACGATCTGGCCGATGCGTTTGCCCTCGGGTGAAAAGATCTGCACGCCATCGTAGCCTTCGCCCACCCAACCAGATCCGGCCCAGATGTTGCCGTCTTTGTCGCAACGAATGCCGTCCGCGAGTCCGGCGACTTCTTTGCCATTGAGGTCCATTTTCATGGAGGCGAACTCGCGGCCGTTCTTCAGCTTCGCGCCATCGATATCCCAGACTTTGATGTTCTTCGGTGCCTCGGGGTAATGCGTCGCGCCAGTATCAGCCACATAGACCTTCTTGTAGTCGGGCGAGAAACAGAGGCCGTTGGGCTTGAAGATTTCATCCGTGACCTTTTCCACCTTGCCGCTCGGGTCGATGCGATAGACCGCTTCTTTGAGCAAGAGGTCGCCTTTGTTGCCCTCGTAGTTGCCGAGACTGCCGTAGCCAGGATCGGTGAACCACACGCTACCATCGGGATGCACCGCGCCGTCGTTGGGTGCGTTGAAGGGTTTGCCGTCAAACTTGTCCGCCAGCACAGTGATCGTGTTATCAGGCTCATAGCGCACCACGCGGCGGTTGCCGTGCTCGAAGGAAATCTGCCGTCCCTCGCGGTCAAAGGTGTTGCCATTGCTGTGACCGGCGGGCTTGTGAATCGTCGTGACTTCGCCGTCGTCTTGCAACCAGCGATGCTGCACGTTGTTCGGGATGTCGCTCCACACGAGATACTGCCCCCAACCGCTCCACGCGGGCCCTTCGGCCCAATACATGCCCGTGTGCAGCCTCTCGATGGGCGCGGAGCCGATCTTGTATTTCTCGAATGCCTTGTCGAGCGCGATGACGTCTGGCTCGGGATAACGCACTGGCGCGGCACTGGGGCCGAAATCACGCGCCAGCAAAGGTGTGGCCGCGAGGGAACTGATGGAGGTGAGGAAGGAACGACGAGTGGTCATGGTTGGGTGGATGGTTGGTGATTGGGTGTGGTTTCGGTTTTCCAGCATATTCAAGGAGGCCAGCAGATTGGGATTTCATTTCTTCAAATCTAATCTGCGGGCCTCCCTGAATCTGTTGGAGATCAAAGCATTCATGCAGTGGTCACGCCATTGACGATGTTCGGCAGCGGCTCACCGCGAACGGCCATCAGCGCGATGCGTGCGGCCGTTTCACGCAGTGTCTTCACCGCTGGCGGACTCGCGGAAGCGATGTGGGCGGCGAGGATGACATTCGGCATCGTGCGGATCGGATGGTCGGCAGGAATCGGCTCGGGATCGAAGACATCGAGCGCGGCACCGGCGAGACGACCAGATTGCAGAGCGTCGGTGATGGCGGCACTGTCGGCGAGATCGCCACGGCCCACATTGATGAAGACGGAGCCTGCTTTCATCTTCGCGAACACAGCAGCATTGAAGAGCTGCTTGGTCTTCGGTGTGGATGGACAGTGCGGCGAGACGATGTCGCTCTGCGCAAGCAGTTCATCGAACGATGTAGCCGCCACGGCACCTGCTTTGGCGATCTCATCCGCTGCCACGATGGGATCAAACACCAACACACGAGCCTTGAACGCGAGCAGCCGCTGCACAACCTCACGACCGATGCGGCCAAAACCGACGATACCGACGGTGAGATGCTTCAGCGAAGACATCGCGCTCAGCGGCGTGGCGAGACCCCACTTGCCCGCGCGGATGTCGAGCGCGTTCGGCACCACCTGGCGGGTGATGGCGAGGATGAAGGCCAGTGTGTGATCCGCGACTTCATCGACGCAGTAGTCCGGGATGTTGCACACCGGGATGCCACGCTCGCGTGCGGCTGTGGTGTCCACATTGTCGTAGCCGATGCCGTAGCGCACGATGGCCTTCGCTTTGGTCATCGCAGCGACGACCTCAGCGTTCACGGGAGCAAACTGCGCGATCACGGCATCGGCGTCTCGCACGAGTTCGGCAAGTTCCGCAGGTGAACGCTTTTCTTTGAAGGAGACGATCTCAATCCCTGCGGGAAAAAGCACAGCTTCCTCAATGCTGAGATCAGGAAAGGTGTAGTCGGTGATGGCGATGGTAGGCATGGTCGTGTGTGTGAGGTTATTCGCCGATGACGCGGACGGTGGTGAGTGACTTGATCAGGCTGTGATCGTCCCATTTCCAGACGACGCGCTTCTCCTTGTCGTGCGTGACTTCGATGGCGTGCGCGCCCTGGCCTTCCTTGCCGCGCATGAAGTTGCCGATAAGCAGGTTTCCGTTCTTGAGCTGCTGAAGGCTGGAGACCCAGGTGATGTTCAAATCCGGCGCATCCTTATCGCTGAACTCCCACACGATCTGCTTGTCCGGCGTGACCTCGATCAAACGTTTCTGCGTGCCGCAGCAGATGAGCGTGTTGCCATTGGCAAGCCGCTGCGCCTCGCCGGTGTTCGTGACGTCGGTGTATTCCCACACCACCTTGCCGTCCGGGTCCACCTCACGCACCGCGCCCTCGCCTTCATGCGCGGCTAGGATGTTGCCGTTCGCCAGCTTGTGAACGTTGCGCACCTGAAGGTGAGTTCCTTCAATGTTCGTTTGCAGCGGCGTGACATGCACGATCTCCCCTTTCGCATTCACTTCCACAGCCTGACACGGGCCCTGCTCGGCGACTAACGTGTTGCCATTGGCAAGCCGCTCACAACCGAAGACCTGATGCGACTTGCTGACGTAATCAAAAACCGTCTCGCCACGCGACGTGATCTCACGGACACCTGTGGGTGTGCCACCGTAACCAAAAAGGATGTTACCATTCGGCAACACATGGAAGATGACCGTGGTGCTCGGCGGCTTGAACTCCCAGACCATCTTCCCATCGGCATCGAGTTCGACAAATCGGTTCGGCCCTTTGCCATACTCGGTGAAGAGAAGGCGATGTTTAATAGGCGCTTCAGCGGCAGAGCTTCGCACGCTGAATGGCAAAGCGAAGGCCAGGATGGTAATGAAGAGGCGGGTGGTGGTGTTCATGGTTGGAGATGGTTGTTGGGTTTCAGCGGTGATGCAGCAGCGCTATGAATCCGGGGCGAAAAATGGGGTTCTGTTCTTCATCATTACGTCTCTAATCTTTATTTATTTGAGGGAGGCAATCGGGGTTTCTATACGGTATACCGTCGAGCTTTCATCGAACGGTATACCGTTGCAAATTCTTTCTCGCGGAAGGTCATTTGATAGCTTTTAGCATGAGCACGGCGGCAGCGGGCTTCTCGTGTAATGTGATGGCGTGGCCGCGCATGAGTTCAGCGCCGGTGCGGACTTCTTTGCCGCCGTCGAGGTTTTCGATCTCGTAGCGTTGCTGCGGAACGAGGTCGTGAAGTTTGACGGTGAGCGTTTCGGTCGCGGCATCGGGACGACGGAAGACTTGCACGATGCCTTCCCCTAGGTCGGCGCGATGGAACTGCCATGCGATCCACGAAGTCGCGTCGAGGCTGTAGGGCGTGAGCGGGTAGTAGTCGCCAAGCATGAGCGGGGCGATGCGGCGGCACTCGGTGTAGCCTTTCCGAACTGCGACGATGGATTCCGGCGTCTTGGTCCAACCGGGGGTGACCATGCCGAAGCCGGTGATGTAATAACTGCGCACGGCGTAGCTATCCTTGAAGAACGGCACACCTGCGCCCTGCCAGGGCAGCCACGAGGAGAGACCATAAGTCTGTGCCTGGTTACCTTCGATTTGCAGGGGCTTTTCTCGGAGATCGACGACTGACCAATCACTGCGCAGCAGCGGCACGGAACGGCGCATGGTTTCCAGGTCATTGCGGCGTCCACCTGAGGCGCAGGAATCGACACGCAGGTTCTGGTTGCGGCGACGAAGTTCATCCCAAAAGGCGAGATGCCCCTGCACATGGAGATTCTCGGTGATGCCCTGCCGGTCAGGGGCGTCGGCTTTGCGCCAAGCGGTGCCGTAGCCGTCGCCATTGAGGTCTTCGCGATACCAGTCGAGGCCCTGCGATTTCACCATGCCGTCGATGTGATTGATGAGCCACTTCAAGGCATCCGGGTTTCCAAGGTTGAGCACGTCACCAGCACTGTTGCCGGGCAGGAGCCAATCGGGATGATTCTTGCCGATCCATGAGCCGGGATCACCAACACGCTCAGGCTCGAACCACAGCAGGAACTGCATGCCGTTCTCGCGTGCCTTGTCGCTGAACGGTCGGAAACCCTGCGGATACCTGGCGGGATCGGGTTCCCAGGTGCCGGTGTTCAGCCACTCAGTCTTGCGCGGTCCGGCGCTGGGATACCATGTACTTTTTGAATTCGAACCTGCATCGCGCCAGAGGATGTCCGGCTTGATGCCCGCATCGAGATACGCCTGTACGCCTGGCCATGTGGCGAGTGAGCCGCCCACTTGAATCTGAGTGGTGGGCGGTTGCGGCACGCCGCCAATGCGTGGCAGCACGTGCGCCAGATACCACGAGCGCCAGAGGTTCTGCGCACGCACAACATCATCGCCCTGCCAGAACAAAAGCGTGGTGGACGGTGTGCGAATCTCTTCCCCAGGCTTCAACACGAGATGCGTGAGTTGCTGCCCAGCCCTCAGGTGCAATGAACCGTCGTTACTGCGCTCAAACTTTGCCTCCCACTGCCCAGGCCAGCCGACGGCGAGAATCATTCCGCCTCCGGGTTGTTGCAGATTCCAGTAAGGCCAGCCATCCGGGCCATCGCTCGATTTGCCAGAGGCGTAGCCACCTTTGACTGGTGGAGAGAAAACGTGACGCGCACCAGTTTTCAGCGTGCGTGTCCAAGGCTGAAAACTCTGAGCCACGCAGGTGTCACCACGGATGCCATGCAGTGAAAGCACGTCTTTCGGAGCCGCGGCGATGGTGCTGTTGAGACCTTGGATGTTCTCGATGAGTGGCGTGTCGTGATTGCCGGTGTTTTTGATCCACACGGTCCACTCGACGACGGGAAAGCCCGCATACTCGGTCGCGACAAGCCGCACTTGAAGGCCCGTAGTCGCATCCACCCATGAGCGTGTGCGCTCTCGGCGCTGGGCATCAAGTTCACGCGTTGTATCGGTTCGCTTCCAATCACGCAGCAACTCATCCGATGATTTTCCACCGAACAAAAAGCTGAACGGCAACTTCGCCTGCTCCGCGAAGACATGGCTATTCGACCATTGCGCAGCGGCAGTGTTTTCCTCCGGTGTAGGCGTCGCCGCATGCAGCGTGATCGCGCTGAATGATGCGAGGAGGAGTGTGAGTGTGTGATTCATGCTCTGTATTGCTGGCGGTTCGGCAGATACGACGCTGGGCGCTCAGAACGTCACGATCGGATTGATCGGACTGCCGGTGGCTCCATCGACGGCGAGCGGGGCCATGCTGATGAGAAAATCCCATCGCTTCCGTTTGGCAGCTTCGATGGACAATTGTTCGAGGTCGGCGCAGTCCAGCACAGGCATACCCAGGGCGACCAGACATAGCTGATGCACCGGTTGGTCGGAAAACCGGACTTGGGAGGGAGATACATCCAAGGCAAGGTCGGTGCCGATCATCGCCGCCTTGCGATTATGCAGCCATGGCACGCAGGAAACATGCAAACCCGGACGCTGGGCGGCGGCGCCGAGTTTGTCCCGTCGCTTCCAATGGCCGGTGCGCACCAGGACGATGTCGCCCGCCCCGACTGTTACCCCGCTGTGTTTTTCCCATGCGTCGAGATCCTTGGCGAAAATAGCCGTTCCCGGTTCGAGATAATCCACGCCTTTCAGCAACGGGATGTCGATCAGGACGGCGCGGCTGAATACACCCGCCTTGAGGTTGATGATGGAGTTCTTTTCAGCCCCATTGGCGGTGACGGTCTTGTATGAATAGCCATTATACATCTTGCCGCCGTAAAGCTTGTGGCAGAGCGCATCGAGATGCGTGTGGGCCAGGCCATGACAGGCAACCTTGATGCTGCCTCCGTTCCAGCCCTGATTCTCACTGGCAGCGGCGATGTTGTGCTCATAAGGGCTGCCGTTGTCCGGGGCTTTTGTCTTGGCGGCATCCCGGGAGAGGGACACGGTTATTCCCTCCTTGACCAGCTTTGCAGCTGCCTGCCGGACCTCGGGTGTGATGTAATTCAGCGTCCCCATCTGGTCATCGGTTCCCCACTTGCCCCAGTTGGACAGCTCGGTCATCAATCGATCCACATCGTTCTTGGTCCATGTTTCCTGTCCGGATGCGATGGAGCAAAGAATGAATAAGGTTAGGCAACTACGTGCGAAGGTCTGCATGATGGGGGTGAGCAACAGGGCAGTGAAGAGGGTGGGAGTGGGTTTCATCGTTGCGTTGTGTTCCAACTTTGTGTGAAACGTCTCGCTGAGCGCGCGGTGTATTTTTGCTTCATCAATCTGTCGTGAATGACTTAATCAGCCGGTTCGAGCACTAGCAAATGCACGCCAAGCACGTAGTCTTTTACATTCACGCGATACGCTTGCATGTGCGGCGCAACCGAGTGTGCCTTGAGCGCATCGAGGTCTTCCCACTTCTCCACGACGACGACCTTGTCGGGACCGACCTTGGCTTGATTGGATAGATCGGTTAGTGCGTCCACAGCGGGGCCGTATTCGATGCAGCCCTTTTCTGCGCGAACGTCGGAAATGATTTTGCGGAACTCGGTCAGGAATGTTTCGCGCGTGCCTGGCGCGA
>CANJVS010000034.1 GCA_947477755.1 Verrucomicrobiaceae bacterium
ACCACCTCCTTCAGCTATTCGCGATTCAATCTGGAGGCCCTGACCGAACTGGCCACCCTTGGCGAACATGCCGGAGTCGATCTTTGGCACTTCACCACCGATGACGGACGCAGCATCCGCAAGGCCATCGATTACATGCGGCCATACGCTGATGTTCCGCCCAAAAAGTGGCCGTTCCAGCAGATCAAGGACAAGCATGAATCCGAATTCATGCCCATTTTCCGCCGGGCCGCGATTGCCTACAATGACAGCACCTACGAGGCCATCGTCACGAAGTATGAAGACCGGCTCAGCAAACGCTTTCAGTTGTTGATGATCAAATGACCGGCAACGACCACAGCATCGTGCCGTCGATCCTTTCCTGAAGTGATCCGCTTCTGGCCGAATCCCGCGTTCCGTGAAGACCGGGCCTCACTTTTGCAGCATCCAATCCGTCCCCGTTTCTGATCGCGTGAGTTCTTTGGGGCGTTTCAGTTCAGGCTTTGTCAAATTCACACCCGGCAGTCCCTCAATGCCGATGCGTTTGCCAATCATCACGTTGTTCTCCCACTTCCAGCCGGGTGCTTGCGTGCGCAACTCAATGAGTTGATGCCCGGGCGAAATGAAAATGTTGTTCCGAATCACGCAATCGATGGGCGGAGCCGTGCAGTTCTTCCGGTATTGCTTGCCGATGAGCAGGCTGAACTTGCTGTCGAGCACGGTATTGCCTTCCAGCAGCGCGCGCTTCACCTGCTGATAACCGGAGTCGTCCGTCTCAAAGATGCCGTTCATGAAAGTGAGCGCGCATCGGTACTCGTCGCCATCGCAATTCTCGATCCAGTTGTTCCGCACCACGTGATCTTCACCGACGATCCGGATGCCGCCGGCATTCTTGTTATGGTTCCCTGCAAAGAGGTTGCCTTCGACAAGGCAACGGTGCGCGTGGCGCAGGGTCAGGGCGCCTTCGCACTCGATGAAGGTGTTGTTGGCAAGCCGGTTTTCGCAGCTCTTCACCGAGATGATCTCGCCCTCTCCATTGCAGTGATAAAAAAGATTGCCGGTGATTTCGCATTTCGCATTCTGATCGTGCGTCTTGCTGTCACCCAGGCGGATGGTTTCCCCTCCGTTTTCACCGAGTTCGGAACGTGAACCGAAGTAGTTGCTCCTGATCGAATGCCGTCCATCGCCTCCGGGGGTGAGCCAAACAACAAGCGTGGTTCCGCCGGTGTTCTTGCCCTCAAAATGACAATGTTCAATGACGTTATCCGAGCCGTAGATCGAGCAGAAGCGCGAAGTCTTCTTTCCGAGATCAACCGGTTTGGATGACGTCACTGCGCAGTTGCGGATCAGACAGTTGCTGGCGAGTTCATCGTAGGCCGTGCGCAGTTCAATGACTTCACCGCTGCCCTGCATGGGTTCGCGGAACCAGAGACCTTCCACGATCAGATGATGCCCGGAGATTTGAAGTCTGGATTCACCCGTGAAAATGGTCTTGCCCGCTGTGGCCGCCTTGAGCGTGACGGGGTGCTCCATGGTGCCTTCGGCATGAAAACGCATTTGCACGTCCGGCCACTCACCGGCGCTCAGCACGAAGGTGTCTCCCGGTTGCGCCTGCTTGATCACTTCAGCGAAAGTCTTCGCATCCGCGACGGGCACTTCTTTGGCTGAGACCAATGAGG
This sequence comes from Verrucomicrobiaceae bacterium, assembly GCA_947477755.1. Lineage (GTDB taxonomy): Bacteria > Verrucomicrobiota > Verrucomicrobiia > Verrucomicrobiales > Verrucomicrobiaceae > Prosthecobacter. Next base: position 1,659 of record CANJVS010000034.1, read on the forward strand.
TGAATAGAAATAGGGCAAAGCAGCGGATCATGACGGCAATCAGAACGCAGGTCTGAGTCTGGCTGTTCAGCAGTTTGCTGAAATCTTGATTTTTCATGGAAAACAAGAAGCCCCGCTGGTGCATTGGCCATCTGGCCAATGGCCAGACCGGAGGAAAACGACACCATGCAGGCTGAATCCAGCCACCATGCTCCGACACCTCACGCTCCTCCTTGCTTTCACCTGCGCGAACCTCCACGCCGCAGACACCACACAACGCCTCAGCGAGGGGTGGGAATATTATCAAGGCACTCTGGGCAGCCCATGGGAAGCCTGGCGCGGGGATGCGGCAAGCGACAATGTGGCATGGTCAAAAGTGACGCTTCCGCATTGTTTCAATGGGCGCGATGCCGTCGATCCAGAAGTGCGCTATTATCAGGGCCAGGGCTGGTACCGGACAAAGCTTAAAATCGCCAACCCTTTTCCGAACGGTCGCACCCTCCTGCATTTTGACGGTGCCGGACAGAAGTCACAGGTGTTTGTTTACACCGGCAAGGTGGGCGATCATGTCGGCGGTTACGATGAATGGAACGTGGACATCACTGACGCGGTGGCCGTGGCGATGAAGAACAAAGCCTTTGGAGGTGAGGTGCCGGTGGCCGTGATGTGCGACAACTCGCGCGATGCGGAGAGCATCCCGTCAGACCTGAGCGACTTCAATCGCTACGGCGGCATCTACCGGCATGTGAACCTGGTTTATGTGCCTGCGATTTCCATGGAGCGTGTGCATGTGGAAGCAAAGGGGGAAGCTGTCAGGATACGGGCCCGGCTCCACAATCCTCTGTCACTCAAGGAGGATGTCGAACTCCACATCGAAGTGCGCGATGCAAAGGACAAGGTCGTTCATTCGGCAAATCAGAAGATCGCGGCCTGGACAGGTGAAAAGGAGATCGAAACGTTCAGCATTTCGAAGCCTGCTTTATGGTCGCCGAAGTCACCCAACTTGTACCACTGCATCGTGACACTCGGCGAGCAGAAGGTCAGCGAGCGGTTTGGATTTCGTTCGTTTGAATGGGTCGATCACGGCCCCTTCAAGCTCAATGGCGAGCGTCTGCTGCTGAAAGGCACGCATTATCATGAAGATCACGCCGGAGTCGCCGCCGCGGTGCCTGATGAGGTGGTGCGCAAGACCCTGACAATGATCAAGGACATGGGTGCCAACTTTGTGCGCCTGGGACATTATCAGCAAGCTCCGCTGGTGCTTGATTTGTGTGATGAACTCGGCCTTTGCGTGTGGGGGGAGGTGCCGTGGTGCCGCGGCGGAATCGGTGGTGAGCGCTATCAGCAGCAGGCTCGCGACATGCTGCGCGCGCTGATTGATCAGCACTCGAATCATGCATCGGTCATCATGTGGGGCATGGGCAATGAGAACGACTGGCCGGGCGATTTTGAAGTTTTCGACAAGGATAAAATCCGCGCCTTCATGACCGAACTCAACGCGCTCTCACACCAGCTTGACCCAACTCGTCCGACCTGCATTCGCCGTTGCGATTTTTGCAAAGACATCGTCGACATTTACTCGCCGAGCATCTGGGCCGGATGGTATTCCGGACGCTACACGGAGTTCAAGGCGAGCGCCGAAAAAGCACTGAAGGACACCAGCCACTTTTTCCACGCCGAGTGGGGTGGCGACAGTCACGCGCATCGTTTTGCCGAAGAACCCGAGAAGATGGTCGCCAAAGTCGAGACCGGCAAAGGCACCGCCGAGAAGGGCAAGGCCTACAAGCTCGCAGGCGGCAAAGTGCGCATGTCAAAAGACGGCGATTGGTCTGAAAGTTACATGTGCAACCTGTTCGACTGGCATTTGAAAGAGCAGGAAGACATGCCCTGGCTTACCGGCAGCGCACAGTGGATCTTCAAAGATTTCGCCACGCCCCTGCGCCCTGAAAACCCGGTGCCGCGAGTGAATCAGAAAGGTGTCGTGGAGCGGGACGGCACGCCGAAAGAGACCTATTTTGTTTTCCAGAGCTACTGGTCGGACAAGCCGATGCTGCACATCTTCGGCCACGGCTGGCCCGTGCGCTGGGGCGATGCTGGTGAGGAGAAAGAAGTGCGCGTTTACTCGAACTGCCCCGAAGTGGAATTGTTCGTCAACGGCAAATCAGCCGGCATCAAGCAGCGCAAAGTCAGCGATTATCCGGCTGCGGGTCTGCACTGGAGCGTCAAGCTCAACGAGGGTGTAAACAAACTGCGCGCGGTGGGAAAAGGCGTCAGCGATGAACTGACCGTCGGTTATCAAACCAGGAAATGGAGCAAGCCCGCGAAGCTCAAACTCGAGGAAATCGCACAGAAGGACGGCATCGCCACGATGGAAGTCCGCATGCTGGACACGAACGATGTGCCCTGTCTGGATTGCGCCAGCATTGTGCGTTTCGGACTGAGCGGCGACGGCCGGTTGATCGACAATCTCGGCACCTCCACCGGTTCACGTGTGGTGCAACTCTACAATGGCCGCGCGCAGATCAATGTTCAGATCGTCAATTACAAGGTCTGCGTCTCCGTTTCTTCCGAGGGTCGCAAGCCGCAGTTCAAATACGTCACCGACAACCGCGCACCCGTCACCGGACCAAAGACTGCGAAGCCCGCCCAAACCAAGCCTGAGTTCAAGGCCGCCGCTCGCGAAGCCAGGCTAACGGTCGACATCGCCGCCATTGACCGCGCCCGCATTCTCAGAGCCGCCGCAGCGGCCTTGAATCAGGAACCCGTGACCATCACTGCCCACCCGGCGAAACTGAGCGAGGGCGGCCCTAACGATTTTTATTCAAACGGCGATTACTGGTGGCCCGATCCATCAAAGCCCAACGGCCTGCCCTACATCAAGCGCGACGGCGAAACCAATCCGGAAAATTTCTCGCAGCACCGCCTGATCGTAAAGACTCTGCGCGATTCCGTGTCCGCGCTCGCCGCCGCCTACAAGATCACGGGTGATGACAAGTACGTCACCAAGGCCGTCAGCCTGCTCAGGGTCTTCTTTCTCGATTCAAAGTCGCGCATGAACCCGAATCTTAATTTTGCTCAAGCAGTCCCCGGCGTCTCCCCCGGACGCGGCATCGGCATCATCGACGCGCTGCATTTGATCGAAGTCCCCGCAGCAGTGAAAGCGATGGAGAAATCGAAGGCTTTCCCGCCTGACATGGCACCTGCCCTGCGCGTTTGGTTCCGGGAACTCGCCGAATGGATGACCACCAGCAAGAACGGCAACGAGGAAGCCCGCGCCAAAAACAACCACGCCGTGGCCTTTTATCTTCAGCTCGCCGTCTATGCCGACTTCATCGGTGATCAGGACAAACTCGCGCTCTGCCGGCAGCAATACAAAGAAGTCTTCATTGCCAGGCAAATGGCCCCAGACGGCAGTTTCCCTCTCGAGCTCGCCCGCACCAAACCTTACGGCTACTCGATCTTTCAACTCGATAACATGACCATGCTCACCCATGTGCTCAGCACTGCGGAGGACAATCTCTGGACCTTCGAGACCAAGGACGGCAAGAGCATCTCGAAAGCCATTGCCTATCTATATCCCTTCCTCGCCGACAAATCGAAATGGACACTCAAGCCCGATGTCAACGCCTGGGAAGGCTGGCCAGCCCGTCAGCCTAACTTGATTTTTGGCGGCATCGCCCTCGGTGAGCAACGCTACATTGATCTCTGGCAAAAACTCCCCGCTGATCCATCCGATCCCGAAGTGCAGCGCAACATCGGCATCACGCAGCCGGTGCTCTGGGTGAAGTGATCGCGATGGAGCTGTTCTGAATTCAGCAAATGAAGGCCTCATTTAAATCTCTCCAGGGCACCAAGATTTCCGACAGTCGCGCAGGCCATATCATTCGTGCTCTGGTCGCGCTTCTGGTGCTGGTTGTGACAGTTCCCGCGAGTGATGCGGCAGAGTTGTTGAACGAGAATTTTGATTCTTACACTTCGACGATTCCCACAGTGGCTGTCGGGACCACCACGGGTGTCAAAGCTGTCGGCCAGACGACGGCGATCTCAGGGATCAGCCAGATTGGCCTCGGGGGAAAGGTCGCTTATCTAAACGATGTGGGGCAATCCTCAGGACAGTTGGAGCTCAATGCAGGAAGTGCTGCCCAGACCACACTCACTGCTTCCTTCGAAATCTATAACAATGCGACACCATCCGCCTCGGGAACCCAGCCGATCAATATCGGCCTGCTGGCCTGGAACAGTGCCGTCGCCACGGCTGGTGGCTCGAGCATCAAGCGGATTGCGGGAGTGACGTTCAATCAATTCGGGTCACTCACCGCACCGGCTTTTTCGGTCCAGGGCAACGGCACGGTTTATACCGGAAGCTACGACCTCACCACCAGGCAGTCGGTCAAGATCTACGCCAACGACCACGACACGGCTCCGATCAACTACATTGGACCGGACTCGGTTTACCGCACTTTGAGCGCCAACAGCTTCGCCGTTTTCCTCAACGGCACCTTCATCATCACGTCAGGCTTGAATCCGACGGCCACTGACAACGCTGGCGTTGTGCTTACCGGCAACAGCAATCTGGGCCGAATCGGGTTCAATACCTCAACCACCAACCTCGGCAGTTGGCTGATCGACAACGTCATCATTTCCGACATGCCCGCCGGTGTTCTGCCGCCAGCACCCGTGATCACCAGCGCCCTCACCGCCAATGGACAGGTCGGGAACGCTTTCAGCTATCAGATCACAGCTTCGAATATCCCGACTTCGTATGCGGCAACCGGGCTTCCTGACGGTCTCAGCATCAACACCGCCACTGGAGCCATCAATGGAACGCCGACCGCCAGCGGGACATCGAACATCACCCTGTCCGCCACCAATACCGGTGGCACGGGTTCGGCCACGCTCGTTCTGACAGTTGTTGCGGTACCGCCCGCGATTACCAGCGCGCTCACCGCAAGCGGACAGGAGTTGACCTCCTTCAGCTATCAGATCACGGCTTCGGGATCACCGGCTTCGTTTAACGCGACGGGTCTCCCGGGTGGACTCGGCGTCAATACGGTCACCGGACTCATCACGGGAACTCCGGGCGCCGCCACGGCCGGAACCTACAACGTCACGATTTCCGCAACGAACAGCGGCGGCCCGGGGTCGGCCACACTGACTTTGACGGTGATCAACAAGTTCGATGCGCTTCGAACCAAGTGGATGAACACACTGATCACCGATGTCACGAACACCAAAACGGCCTCCAGCATCAACACCCGGGCTTCCGGTTACCAAACGTCGATGCTCTACACGGTGAGTTCGATCAAAGTGACCAACGGAGGATCGGGCTTCACGAGTGTTCCCGCCGTGTCCATCACGGGTGGCAACGGAAGTGGTGCCACGGCGACGGCGAAGATTGCCGCAGGCAAGGTGACGTCCATCACCATCACGAACGGAGGATCTGGTTATACCTCCACGCCCACCGTGAACATTACCGGCGGCGGTGGTGGCACCGGCGTCACCACGACACCACAGGTCGCCATCTGGAGCGATCTGCCACTTGCCGTGCAGACAGGTGTGACGGCGGATATCGCCTCGGGAAACATCGCTTCCAGCTTCAAACGGTTGGAATCCATGGCCCAGGCCTACGCCATCCCCGCCTGTTCACTCTATCAGAATGCCTCACTGCTCGCAGCCGCCGCCGGCGGACTGGATTGGATGACTTCCAATGTTTACACCCCGAGCGGCACGCTCTTTGGCAACTGGTATGACTGGGAGGTGTCCGCGCCGCAGGCACTCAACAACGCAGCCGTGCTGCTCCTGTCCAATACCAGTGCGTTGAACGCGGCGCAGATCGCCAACTATGTCCAAGCGGTCTATAACTTCGGGCCGGACAGCGTGAATCAAAAAGACTTTTTCTGGTGGGGGCCGCTGACGGGGGCCAACACCTCCAACGCCGCGCTCACCATGGCGATCCAGGGCATTTTATTGGGCAACAACACAACCACCGTCACCCGCTTCTGGCACGACACCACCGGTCATCCGGTCAATCCGCAAACCAACTATGTCGTCAGTGGCAGCCTCCTGCTGGATGAAGCCCAGGGCAATTTGAGCGGAAACAATCCCCTCGATTTCGACGGCAAAAGCATCTTCACCAACGTGACCAGCGGCGATGGTTTTTATGCGGATGGTTCCTTCATCTTTCACTACAACATTCCCTACAATGGACAATACGGCCAGGAACTGGTCGATAACATCATCATCTTGGTGAACCTCCTCTACGGGTCGAACTGGCAGATCACCGACCCTGAGGTTTCCAACATTTATGCCTGGATGACGGATAACTTTGAGCCGCTGATCTATCATGGAGCCATGATGGACATGGTGCGCGGCCGGGCCATCGCATCGTCCTCGGGTGATGAATACAGTGTTGGCGCCAAAGTGATTGAAAACATCCGGCAGGTCGCCGCCTTTGCGCCTCCAGCCACGGCTGCAGCGCTGACCGCCTTTGCCGATTCACCACAATTGCCGCCGGGACAGTTTCACTTCCCGGGCATGGATCGCGTCGTTGCGTTTCGAAATGGATTTGGTTTCGGCCTCAGCATGTCATCCACCCGGGTGGGCGGCTACGAGATCAACACGACATCACCCACCAACCTCAAAGGCTGGTACACCGGCGCTGGACTGACTTATCTCTATCTGGGGGCCGCAGACACTCAATACACGGGCGATTACTGGGCCACGGTGGACTGGTATCACCTTCCGGGCACGACGGCGGAACTGAACGCCACACCTGCTGATGCGATCACGGATCAGAACTGGGTCGGCGGCGCTCAAGTCGATCAAACTTACGGAGTGGCCGGCATGTCCGCACATCCGGCAAACACCACCTTGGTCGCGAAAAAGTCCTGGTTCATGCTGGACGACGAAATCGTGTGCCTGGGTGCCGGGATCACCTGCACGACAAGCGGTGATCAGGTGGACACCACCGTGGAGAACCGCAGACTCGGAACCACCGGGACTAACAAATTCAATGTGGGTGACACTTCATACAACCTGTCCGCACCGGCGACTTGGGCATCACCATTGACGGTCACCACAGGCAGCGGTGCGGCGTGGTGTGCCTTGGACGGTGTTGCCGGTTATTACTTCCCCAACGGAGCCACCAACTTGCAGGCACAGTTTGTGTCAGGCTCTGGCGCATGGACCACCATCAATCCAACCGACTCGGATTCCACGGTTTACACGGACTATTATTTGAAGCTCTGGTTCAATCATGGAGTGACCCCGGCGAACGCGAAGTATGCATACGTCATCCTTCCAAACAGGAACGCCGGCAGCGTCAAGGCCTATGCCACCAACCCCGACGTAACCATTCTCTCCAACACCCAGCCCACAAGCACGACGACCGGCATACAAGCGGTGAAGAGTCTCGTGAACGGTGTCGTCGCCGCCAATTTTTGGGCGAAAACCAGCGGCCCCGACAATGGCGGCACGGCTGACTTGATCACCGTGAACAAGCAGTCATCAGTCATCGTCCGGGAGACCTCCAACAGCCTTTCCATTGGAGTTTCTGATCCCACTCAAAGCAACACGGGATCGATCACGGTCACCCTGAACGGTCGATCATCGCTTGGCACCCTGTCTGCCGATGCAGGAGTCACGGTCACAGCCACCAATCCAATCACCCTGAGCATCAATGTGAACGGCTCCAAAGGGAAGTCTTACAACGCCTCTTTCCAACTCGCCCCAAAGCCCGTGATCAGCAGCAATTTGAATCTCGCAAGCACCGTGGGAGGCGCCTTGAGCTACTCCATCACGGCTTCCAGCAGTCCGGCAAGCTATGCCGCGACCGGATTACCGCCGGGCCTGGTGATCAATGCCAGCACGGGTGTGATCTCCGGATCACCGACCACCATCGGAACGTATTCAACCACGCTCAGTGCCACCAATGCCAATGGCACCGGCTATGCCACGCTGGTCACCAGCGTCGCAGCCGCGCCAACAGATTTTGCATTCACGTTCAATACAGCTGGCGCGGGCACCTGGATTTGTCCCGCCAATGTTTCCTCCATTCAAATCGAATGCTGGGGTGGTGGCGGTGCCGGCGGGAGCGCCTATCGGAATGGCAGCGGCACGAGACAGAATGGCGGAGGTGGTGCCGGTGGCGCGTATGCCAGGGCGACTTCATTTCCCGTGGTCTCAGGGACCACCTACTACTTCAACGTCGGGGCCGGAGGAACGAACAGCTCCCAGGTGAACGGCGCCACGGTTCCAGGTGGTGATTCATGGCTGAACTCCATGAATTCACCATCAGCCACCATCATCGCAAAGGGTGGTGCCGGTGGAGCCACCGCAGTGGGAACATCAGCGCAAACAGCGAACGGCGGAAGTGGCACGGCGCTGCAAAGCAATGGCGATATTGTTTGGGCTGGTGGCAGTGGGTTCAGCGCCACCTCGAGTTCGGGCGGCGGCGGTGGTGGCAGCGGGGCGGGTACAGCCGCAGCCGGAAACAGCGCTACAACAAGCACCGGAGCCACCGCGCCCGGCGGCGGTGGCAACGGTGGAACGGGTTCAAACAGCACCGGAAACGGCCTCGATGGTTCCGCTCCGGGCGGTGGCGGAAGTGGCGCCAGCGATGCCAGCCAAAACGTGAGGAACGGCGGCTCAGGCGGCACAGGTCAAGTCGTCATCACGGTCAAACAACTCGTCGGCATTGCGGCAACGCCGACCGCTCTGGAGAGCTGGCGGCAACTCAACTTCTCGACCACGGCGAACACCGGCACCTCAGCTGACCTGGCCGATCCTGATGGCGACGGACTAACCAATGAACAGGAATACGTTTTCGGCACGAATCCCAACTCCGCAGCATCAGCGTCACCGCTTGGAACATCATCCTCCAGCACGGGCATCACCATCAACTTCACGGCCAACCAGGCCAGCGGTGCGGGCTACACAAGTCTCACCCGGCATTACGCCATCGAGACCACGACGGATCTCGCCAATTCCGCATCATGGAAGCCTGTTGCGGGCTACACCGACATCACTGGCAGCAATCAAAGCATGGTCATCACCCTGCCCTTCACCGGATCGAAGGGCTTCTACCGCTTGAAAGCCTGGCTGCAATAAATCCTGCGCAAGATGTTCCAAACCCAATGAAGAAACCCTCCGCCCGCCACCGCCGGGACAACCTGCCAGAACGCTTCACTGCGACCGGCGGCGTGAACTCCGGCCATGCGATCCTGTCCGGCATTTGTGGTGCGGCCTGCCTGTTCGCATTTGGACTCAGCCATCTCGGCGCGCCGCGCTTTCAACCCATTCGTCATCCCGGTGAATGATCTGATTTTCCGGTGAATTTTCCCAGCAACCCGTCCGCCGTCATCCAAACCAAACAACGATTGTATCAATGCCCACCACCTACCGCATCATCCCGACCGCAGCGCACAATGACCTGGTTCGCCAGGCTTACCTGAAACGCGGCTTCCCTTGATGTCTTCACTCATGCATCCCTTTTCTTGAACCATGTTCAGAACCACACTCCTGCTGCTCGCTTTCATCGGCGCGAATCTCCACGCCGCTGAACGTAAGTACACCGCTGATGTCGCCAAACTCGCCGCTGCGCCTGCGCCATCTCAGGGCGGCATCTTGATGGTTGGCAGCAGCATCTTTCGCAAATGGACAAGTGCCGCGGAGGATCTCGCGCCGCTGCCGGTGACGAACCGTGGTTTCGGCGGTTCCAAGACCGGTGATCAATTGTTTTTTTTCGATCAGATCGTTCCATCCTCACGGGCCGCGCTCATCATGTGGTATTGCGGAAGCAATGATCTGAACGCCAAAAGCACTCCTGATTCCATCATCCAAAACACCAGGAAATGGATCAGCTTAACGCAGGCGGCACTGCCTGAAGTCCGCATCCTGATCGTATCCATCATCCGCTCGCCACAGAAGCGCGAGAAAGGCGTGCTCGCCGAAGTGGACGAAGCGAACAAGGCTCTGATTGAGCTGGCCAGGTCGACCCCGGGCGTTCTGTTTGCCGATGTGAATCCGGCCTTGGAAACCACCTCGGGAGAACCTGTGATGGACTGCTATGTATCGGACAAACTTCACCTGACACCCGAGGGTTACCAACGCATGACGTCCGTTTTGAAGCCCATCCTTGAAAAGCACTGGAAGCCCACCGCGAACAACACCTCACCAGCGAAGTCTTCCGCAAAAGCCGGCGAAACTTCGGGCAAGCAGGAAATCACGCCGCTGACAATCAAGGGCAGCGAGGCCTTCGTGTTTCGCAAGGTGGAAGGCATCGAACTGCGTCTGCACGTGGTGAAACCGGAGGGGTGGAGCAAGGGCGATCAGCGTCCATGCCTGATCAGCTTCTTTGGTGGCGGCTGGAGCAGTGGCACGCCAGAAAAGAGCATCGGCTGGGCCACCTGGGCTGCGGAACACGGAATGATCGGCATCGCGCCTGACTACCGGACGCGCACCCGGTTCAATGGTGCGCCTGAGGATTGCGTCGCGGACGGCCGCGCCGCAGTGCGCTGGATCAGCGAGCACGCCGGCGAATTCGGCATTGATCCATCAAAACTTATTTCGTTAGGCGCTTCGACGGGCGGACATGTCGCGGAATGGACCGCGATTCCCTCAGCCGGTCCGGGTAAAAACGATCCAGCCCCGGCGACGCTCCCCGCAGCGCTGGTGCTGATCAATCCCGTGTCCGACACCAAGGAAGGCGGCTATGGCGGTCCCAGACGCTTTGGCAACCAGCCTGCACGCGCCCTTGCAGCATCTGTCCCCGATCAAATGCCCGCAAAGATGCCGCCAACGATCATCTTCCACGCCACCGGCGACAAGACGGTGCCCTACGCCAATTCGGTCGCCCTGCATGACAAACTTGTGGCCGGCGGAAACCGCTGCGAGCTCGTGACTTTTCAAGGGCTCGGCCACTCATATTACTCAAGCAGTTTTGGTGCCGAGGGCAAGGAAGCCGCCAGTAAGACCAAGGCCGATGCCGCCGCTTTTCTCACGAGTCTTGGCTTGATTGCCAAACCAAAAGCCGGGACTTCGAATGAGCCTTCACCGAACTCCCGGACGAAGAATACGATCCAGTAAAAACCAGCCATCCTGCTGCCAAACTGCCGGCATCAGTTGCTTCCATGAGGCCACCCCTGATTGCCAATAATCCGACGAAAGTTGCAATTGCGGGCAATCATCAGCGTTGATTCCACCTTCACTCTGCAATCACCCATGAATCGCCTCTTCCTCGTCACCTGCCTTGCAACCACGGCATTCTTCACCGCTCATTCTCACGCTGCCGACGACTTGAAGAAGGTCGCCACGGCCATCGACGGCTACCGCTATGAATTCCCCTGCAAGGACCCCATGCCGGAGAACCCCAAACCCGGCGCAGATGGCATCTCGGCTCGAATGACCGATGATCCGGCGACGAATGACAAGTTCACTGACGTGAAAAAGTTCGGCGGCGAACCTGGCAGGCGTTACAAGGTGACACTGCGAGTGCGCGGCGTGGTGGAACCCATGATGTACAAGGATGGTCGGCAGGTCGGCGAACGATTCTACATTGGCGGCGTCCCAAACAACAAGACCTACAATATTTACAAGCTCACGGTCTCATCGCCCGCCTCGCACTTCTTTTTCAATCGCGATGACAAGGTCGGCCACCGCATCTTCACCATCGACTACACTGCGACCATCGAGATCGAGGGTGGTGCCACGCTCACCTTCCACGGTGACGGTCAAAACGGACACATGATCACCAACTTCAGCAAACTCGTCGTCCCTGACGTGGCCCCGGCTCCAAAGCCCTACAACGGCCAGTTCATCCAGCTCGACGTCACGGATGTGGCGGAGGTGAAATAGGC
>CANJVS010000035.1 GCA_947477755.1 Verrucomicrobiaceae bacterium
CCCGCGCATCACGCGGGTGTAGTCTTCAAGGCTTTCTTTCATCAAGCATGGCTCCATTGGCCATGGTGTCGCCTTTTGTGAGGCATCGACTTGATCCTGCTGCCCCGGTCTCTCCCCCTACGGTGTCCTTTTCAATGAGGCACTGCGGGAAGCGTGAGGTGCTGCATTTCGTGATTGCCACTTTGGTGTGTGTGCTTCACTCTCCGCGCCCATGAGCAAATCTGCCTCCCTCCCCGACGCCAACGCACCTTGGTTCAAGCAACTGAATGGTTACCACTGGTTTGTCATCATCGTTGCTTCAGCTGCGTGGTTCTTTGATTGCCTGGATCAGCGACTGTTCTCTCTGGCGCGTGTGCCGGCGCTGGTGGAGCTGATGAAGCTGCCACCGACGGACCCATCTTTGCAGGCTTTTGGCAAGGTGGTGACGGCTTGCTTTCTGATCGGTTGGGGCATCGGTGGCCTGATCTTTGGCGCCCTCGGAGATAAGTATGGTCGCGCGCGCATGCTGACGCTGACGATTCTGATCTACTCTGCCTTCACGGGCTTGAGCTATTTCAGTCGCACGCAGTTGGATTTCACGATCTTCCGTTTCTTGACAGGCGTCGGCGTGGGCGGTGTGTTTGGTCTGGCGGTGGCTTTGATTGCTGAGACCGTTCCGAGCGGAGCCCGCACGCAATGTCTCGGCTTGCTCCAGATCCTTTCCACCATCGGCAACATCTCGGCAGGCTTTGCCAAGCTGGGCATTGATGCACTGGAGGCAAATCATACGATCGTGGCTGGCTCGGGCTGGCGCTGGATGTTCCTCATTGGTGCGGCCCCAGCGCTGATGATCATCTTTACTCGTGGCTATCTCAAGGAGCCGGCATCATGGCAGCACTTGAAGGACACAGACCAGCTTCCCAAAGGTGGCATGCTGGCTCCTTACGCGAGTCTGTTGGGCAACACTCGGTGGAGGAAGAATCTCCTGGTCGGAGCGATCATCGCCAGCACCGGTGTGATCGGTCTCTGGGCCATCGGCGAATATGCGGTGGACCTCCAAAAGGTGGTCTTCAAGCAGTACTTTGAGAAGGCAGGTGTGGCGGCGAACAAGATCCCGGGTGAGGTGAACAATGCGATCTCGATAGCCTATCTGTTCAACATGCTCGGCGCGGCAGTTGGCATGACCCTGTTCACCAACATCGCCAAACTGGGCCGCCGTTTGGCTTTCTTCCTCGGCTTCTCAGCGGCATTGATTGCCACGTTCCTGGTGTATTGGAAGATGAGCGATCCCATCTCAGCACGCTGGATGATGTTCCTCATGGGCATGGCCCAGCTCAGCGTGTTTGCCGGTTTTGCCATTTATCTGCCGGAGCTGTTCCCGAGCAAGTTGCGCAGCACGGGCACCAGCTTCTGCTACAATCTGGGTCGCTTCGCCGCCGCTGGCGGCAGCTTCTTCTCGGCCACGCTGACCTCAGGCATCTATGGCAAGTTTGCCGCACAGGACCCGGCTCTGCCCCTGCGCTACGCGGCCATGACGATGTGCGCCATTTTCCTCATGGGCATTTTCATTCTGCCCTTTGCGCCGGAAACCAAGGGTCGTCCGCTGCCTGAGGATTGAGCTTGCAGCCATGACTCCCGCCGAACTAGCCGCTGCCACCACACTGCCCTCTGATCTGAGTGCAGAGGCTCAGGCTCTGTGGCATGCCAAGGCTGGCAACTGGGAAGCCGCGCACAACATCGCTCAGGAAATTCACACGCCGTTGGGATCATGGATCCATGCGCTGCTGCATGTGATCGAGGGGGATCAATGGAATGGCGACCACTGGTTTACGAACGCCAGGAAGCCATCACGCGGCCCGAAGGACATTGATGCCTTGTGGGATGAGATCGCGGCTGTTGTCCTTGGCTCATGAGCGAGGGCGAGCCCATCCACATCGACATCACGGGCGAGCTGGATTTGCACACCTTCCAACCACGTGAAGTCGGTGACTTGCTGGAGGATTATTTGATGGAATGTCATAAGCGCGGCATTCTCAGTGTGCGTGTGATTCACGGGAAGGGGACTGGCACGCTGCGGACCGGCGTGCATGAGAAACTGGCGAAAATGCACCTCGTGGATTCCATCACCTGGCCTGCCAGCGCGGCCACCGGCGGATGGGGAGCGACCTGGGTGCGGCTCAAGGCCTGATTGAAGGCGGCCTCACCGCCGCACGCCCACGGAGCGCGTGTATGGCGCAGCCGACGAGTCTGGATTTGGGCTTGGTGGCCTTCGATGCGTTGGGAAAGCTTGGCGAGTAAAATACTCGCGCTCCATTACCGCCGCAGTGCGTTGATCAGTTCATTCAGCTTCGCGCGCAGCAGTTCCATATCCGCCAGATTCGGCGGGTCGTTGAGAAAAGGCGTGTCCAGCGTCGTCACCGCATTGCTGTTGCTACTCGTGCTGCTGATCGCTCCGGCTAGGGCGGCATTCGTGACTTCTCCGGGTGGGCCTGGGTCACCTTGGGGGCCTTCGCCGCCGACTGCACCTTCGGGGATGCTGAAGACGAAGTGCACGCTGCTGCCATCAAAGCTCACGCCCACGGTGGCAGGGGTTCCGGGTGGCAGCGTGTTCACGCTGTCCACCACAGCTTGGGCAAAGGGTGGTCCAGGCGGGCCAGTGGCACCATCGGTGCCATCGACACCATTATTCCCACGCGGTATGCCATAACTAAAATGCACATTCGTTCCGTCAAAGCTCACGCCCACCGTTGCCGCGTCACCGGGATTGAGCGTCGTCACGGCATCCACCAAGGCTTGGGCAAAGGGCGGTCCCTGAGGACCCACGGCCCCGTCCGCACCGTCGGTGCCATTGGCTCCGTCTGCCCCGTTCTGCCCCTGGGTGCCTGCATCTCCACGCGGGATGCCGAAGCTGAAGTGCAGGGTGTTGCCGATCACCGTCAGCCCCACGCTCGCCGCCTCACCCGGCAGCAGAGTCGTCACGCCTTCGATCTGCGCGGCGGTGACGGTGACGATGGCGTCGATCAGGGCCTTGAGGCCATTGAGTTGGCTGCGCATCTGCACCGCATCGATCTCGGTGCCGGCTTGGGGAAGGGTAGGGTCGAACATGGGAATGACGAATGACGAATGACGAATGACGAATGACGAATGACGAATGACGAATGACGAATGACGAATGACGAATGACGAATGACGAATGACGAATGACGAATGACGAATGACGAAGGACGAAGGACGAAGGACGAAGGACGAAGGACGAAGGACGAAGGCAGTGGTTAGGTGCTCCGTCGTGTCCTCCTCACCGATGATGCCAAGATCGCTGCCGATCGCGTCGGTGTAGCCGGGGCTGCGTTTGATGATTTGCACGAGATCAAAGATTCGATTCAGAGCGCCTGCGGTCACAGGCACCGTCGGCAGGATGGGCGGCACGGCGGCGGCATCTCCGGGTGGCATGGGCGGCGCGGTGAAGAGCGGCATGGCATACGCGCCACTGCTGCTGCCATTGGAAAGCACCTCCAAAGCCTGGGTGGCGGCCAGGGAAAAACTGCGCACATCCGTCAGCCAAAAGCTGAGGCAGTATTGCAGGTAGCGGGCGTCTGCCACTCCGGTGGTGACTTGGAGGGCGGACAGGGTGAGCGCAGTCAGATAGTTAGGGAGCTTGTCGGCAAAGTTGCCGTTCCAGTTTCCCTGATCACCGATAGCGGCTGGGTAGTAGCGTTGGCGTTTCATGGCGTGTTTGGTTTTGGTTCGTTGGCGTGTTTCTATCAGCGGGGTCGGCGGTGAGGCCGGTCCCCAAAAGGTTCCTGGAGCATTCCAGGTGGCATCATTCCAAAGTGGCATGGCGGGTGAAGACAGGGCGTTTGCCGCCGATTCCGGGGGCATGTCCCCAGTCGGCGGGGGCGTTGTTTCTGCCAGCGGGGGCATGTCCCCAGTCCGCGCAGCGTCCGTCGCTGCCGTTGGTGACCTGTCCCCAAGACTGGTAGGCAGTGTTTCTGCCAGCGGGGACATGTCCCCAGTCCGCGCAGCGTCCGTCGCTGCCGCTGGTGACCTGTCCCCAAGAGTGGTGGGCAGTGTCACTTCCAGCGGGGACATGGCCCCAGACAGCGGAGCATCCGTCGCTGCCGCTGGTGACCTGTCCCCAAGAGTGGTGGGCAGCGCTACTGCCAGCGGGGACATGGCCCCAGTCAGCGGAGCGTCCGTCGCTGCCGCTGGTGACGTGTCCCCAAGAGCGGTGGGCAGTGCGGCTGTCAGCGGGGGCATGGCCCCAGACGCAGAAACACTGACCTCTGAGGTTAGGGACATGGCCCCAGTCGCGGTCGCGCATGTCTCTGGCAGCGCCGCAGCCGCCCGCCGCCCGCACTCGGCTGCCATCGGCTGGCCGACCGTGGTGGCAGGTCCAGTTCAGCAGGCCCGGTTGGCGGATCGTTTGCATGGCGCAGAGCCTGCCACCGCTTGCGCCGCGCACCATGCCGCTATGGAGACACTTCCGCGCGCAGAGTGTAATAGCCCAGCAGGTGGAACTCGATTGTTTCCAGGCCAAAGGGCCGCCCCAGCTTCGCCACGGTGTCATTGGTCGTCACCGCCTCCATGCACAGAATGTCATGGATCATCGACCGGGCCACATGGGAGAGTTCGTGCAGCCCCTTGATGGTCAGGTGGTGCTTCTGCATCAGGTCCATCAGCGCCATCGCCTCACCCGCGCAGAGCATGTCATGCGGCTTCTCCCGGCAGCGCCGGATGATCTCCGCACGGGAGATCGGAAACACCGGCTCCCGCCGCGCCTTTACCCCAGATAATGAAGCTTCCCCCGAGCCCTTTGGGGCCGTCCGGCAGCGCTTCTTCTTCATGCAGAAAAGGAGGGGTGGACTGCGCATTCCATCGGATTTTGCAGAAAAAGTGAAGCCGAAAATAAAAAAACTAAAGAGTGATCCCTTTTGATCCTCACCCAGATGCATCTTGCCGCCCCTGCGTCATCCCCCTATGCTTGCTCACCATGAACCGCATTTACCAGGGCAGAGTCACGCAGGTGCAGCAACGGCAGGGGACACCACCGATTTTCTGAAAATAAATTCTACCACCCCCTGCATTTGTCCCACCCCCTGTTCTAGCATGCGCCGTTAATCAGCCTCTGACCACCCGATGCACTATGCCCACACTACCACCGACGGCCGCCCATGGGAGTCGCTGGAGGATCATCTTCGGGAAGTGTCGGAGTTGGCAGGTAAATTCGCCGATGCCTTCGGAGCCAAGGACTGGGGCCACCTCGCGGGCCTGTGGCATGATCTGGGGAAGTATTCGCGGGAGTTTCAGGATTACTTGAAGGCCGTCACCAGTGAGGCGCATCTGGAGGAGAAGGAAGTGCCTGGGCGAGTTGATCACTCTACGGCAGGCGCGCAACATGCGGATCGGTCGGTGAAGATTGTGGGTAGACTGCTGGCCTATCTCATCGCTGGGCACCATGCGGGCTTGCCGGATGGCATGAGCAGCGAGGCTGGTGGCTCGACATTGGAATCGCGATTGAAGAAGCACATTCCTGATTGGGCTGATGCGCCGTCTGAGTTCAGCGCCGTGCCGCAGATGCCAAAGCCGCCGGGGTTTGCTTTTGTGAGTGGTCATGCCACGAGCTTCTTTCTGCGGATGCTTTTCTCGTGTCTCGTGGATGCGGACTTTCTCTGCACTGAGCGTTTCATGGACAAAGGCAAGTCTTCCCTTCGTCCGCATCGTCTGCCCACCATCTCAGCGATGGAGGAATGCTTGCAACGGCACCTCGCGAAGTTTGGTGAGGCCGAGACGGAGGTGCAAAAGCAGCGTGCGGGCATTCTCAACGCCTGCCTTGATGCCGCAGAGCGTCCGCCCGGTTTGTTCTCTCTCACGGTGCCCACTGGCGGAGGAAAGACGCTGTCATCTCTGGCCTTTGCCCTCAAGCACGCACGGCTTCATGGCATGGAGCGCGTGGTCTATGTAATCCCGTTCACCAGCATCATCGACCAGAATGCAAAGGTGTTCCGCGATGCTCTTGCGGAGTTGAGAGATGACGTGGTGCTGGAGCATCACTCAAATCTGGATACTGACTCGAAGCATGTGACGCAGACCACGCGTCTCTCTGCGGAGAACTGGGACGCACGGCTGATCGTCACGACGAACGTGCAGTTCTTCGAGTCGCTTCATGCCAAGCAAACGTCACGCTGCCGCAAGCTGCATCGGCTCGCCAAGAGTGTCATCATTCTCGATGAAGCACAGACGCTGCCCATCAGCTACATGCAGCCGTGCTTGAAGGCGCTGGAGCAACTGAGCACGAACTACGGCAGCAGCGTGGTGCTTTGCACAGCGACGCAGCCTGCCATCGTGAAGCGCGAGGATTTCAAGATCGGTTTGGCAGCACCATACGAGATCATTCCTGATCCACCGAAGCTCTATGCAGCGCTCAAGCGCGTGGAGGTCACGAACCTCGGGACTGTGCCAGATGCGGAACTCTTGCCACTGCTGCAAACGCAACCGCAGGCACTCTGCATCGTCAGCACACGCCGCCATGCTGCGGAGTTATTCGGTGCGTTGCCGAAGTCGGACGACAATGTGCATCTCAGCGCGCTCATGTGCCCGGAGCATCGCAGTAAAGTCATCACGATGATTCGGGAGCGGGTGAGAGAAGGGGAGCCGTGCCGGGTCATCTCCACTCAGTTGATCGAGGCTGGTGTCGATCTGGATTTCCCCGTGGTGTATCGCTCTCTTGCGGGCCTTGACTCGATTGCTCAAGCCGCAGGCCGCTGCAACCGCGAGGGCAAGCTGGCAGGCATGGGGCAGACGTTTGTGTTCAAGCCCGAGCGTGCGATCCCCGCAGGCTTCTTGCGCCAAAGCGCACAGGTGGCGGAGCAGGTGATGCCTGGACATGCGGATGTGCTAGGCTTGGCTGCCGTGGAGCATTACTTCCGTCTCCATTACTGGCAGCGCAGTACGGAGATGGATGCGAAGAAGATCATGGAGTGCTGGCCAACCCAGCAGCCGACGACGGCGGACGATTTGCTGCTCTACATGTTCAGGACCTGCTCCGAGAAATTCCGCTTCATCGAGAGCAACTACCAGTCCGTCATCATCCCGTGGGGGAAGCGCGGTGAGCAGTTGCGTGACGACATTGCAGCCGCGTTTGATCCTCGCGACCAATGGCCGCTGGCTCGGCGTGCGCAGCGCTTCATCGTCTCCATCCCGGAGTCGCTCTTCAATGCCAACCTCGGCAAGAGCATCACTACTTATCATGATCGCTTTCATGTGCTGAATAACGACGTGGACTACCATCCACAGATGGGTCTCATGCTCGGTAGCAATCAACCCTACGACCCCGAATCCCTCATCCTCTCCTAAACCATGGCCTTTGGAATCAAACTACACGTCTGGGGCGACTTCGCCTGCTTCACCCGACCGGAGATGAAGGTCGAGCGCGTCAGTTATGACGTGATGACACCCTCCGGCGCACGCGGCATTTTGGAAGCGATCTACTGGAAGCCGCAAATCCGCTGGGTCATCGACCGCATCCATTTGTTGAAGCCCATTCAGTTCACCAGCATTCGGAGAAATGAAGTAGCCTCCAAAGCCTCTGCCGCCACGGCCAAGAGCGCCATGAGAGCGGGCAGTGGTGACATCGGCATCATCATCGAAGAAGACCGCCAGCAACGCGCAGCCTTGGTCTTAAAGGATGTCGCCTATGTCATCGAAGCTCACTTTGAGATCATGGACTTGAGATTTGAGAAGGATGCCGCCGAGTCTTCTCGCGATGACAACGCTGGCAAACATCTGAGTATCTTCAATCGAAGGGCTAAGGGCGGGCAATACTTCCACCACCCCTACTTCGGCTGCCGTGAGTTCCCAGTGAACTTCGAGTTGATCGAGGGCGCTTTGCCTGAATCAACAATGTCCGATGGTGAGCGTGACAAGGACTTCGGCTTCATGCTTCACGACCTGGAGTTTGATCAAGACCCAAAGACCAAAGCCGTGAAGCAGACGACACCGCGCTTCTTCCGTGCCGTGATGAAGAACGGCACCATCGAAGTCCCACCCTTTCACCAAGCCCTCGCCTAAGCCATGATTCTCCAAGCCTTGAATGATCTCTATGAGCGGCTGGCAGACGATGCCAGCTACGAGCTGCCGCGACCCGGTTACAGCACACAGAAAGTGAGTTTCTGCGTGGTCCTCAAGCCGGATGGAACGCTGGTGGACATCCAGGATGCTCGGATCACGCGCAACGAAACGACAAAGGCGGGCAAAGAGAAGACGACGCAGTTTGCTCGACCCGTGCTCTGCTTCGGACAGTCGAAGCCGAGTGGCAGTGGATTGAATCCGTGCCTGCTCTGGGACAACAGCTCTTACATGCTGGGCTACAAGAAGGACGACGAAAAGCCTGCTCGCACGGCGGAAGCCTGTGACGAGTATCGCAAAAAGCATGTGGGCTTGGAGAAGGAGCTCAACGTGTCGGAGTTTTCCACTGTGTGCAGGTTCCTTGAATCGTGGTCGCCCGCGAAGGCTCTCGAATACAAAACCAAACTGGATGACTTTGCTGCCACGGGCTTTGGCGTGTTTCAGATTCAAGGGGCGACGAACTATGTCCATCAGATGCCCGCGATCAAAGCATGGTGGGCGAAGCAGCAGGACACTGAGACGCCTGATCTCATCGCGCAATGCCTCGTGACGGGTGACATGCTGCCGATCGCGCAGACGCATCAACCGGCAATCAAGGGCGTGAACGGTGCGCAATCGAGCGGCGCGCTGCTGATCTCGTTCAACATGACAGCGGTCGATTCCTATGGCCGTGACAAGCAGCAGGGCTACAACGCTCCTGTCAGTCAGACGGCAGTCTTCAACTATGCCAACGCACTGAACACCATGCTTGGTGGGCCGCAGTCGCATCGGCATCGTGTTATCATTGGCGATGCGACCACCGTATTCTGGACTGAGAAAGCGACGGAAGCTGAATCCCTCTTTGCTGACTTCCTGCAAGGCAATGAACCCGAAGAAGGCGGTGAATCATCGCAAGATCAGGCGCTCTCCACACGCTTGAAAATGTTTATGGAAATCCTCCGGCAGGGAGGTGGTTCGGAGTTGACCAAGTTGGGCGATGATCCGCAGACGAAGTTCTTCATCCTCGGCCTCTCGCCCAATGCCTCCCGCCTTTCCGTGCGCTTCTGGCATGTGGCGACTCTGGGGCAGATGGTGGACAAACTGAAGGCGCACTACGATGCATTACGGCTGCGGCGCTCATCCGACAAAGACCCAGAGTTCCCCGCTGTCTGGCAGATTCTTCGCCAGACTGGCCGTGAGTCGAAGGACATCCCGCCGCTACTCTCAGGGCCGCTCATGCGATCCATCCTCACCGGCAGCCGCTACCCGCAAGGACTCTTCAACGCCGTGCTCAATCGCATCCGCGCCGATCACGACATCACCTTCCTCCGTGTCTGCATCTTCAAAGCCTTTCTCATCCGTAACCACCAACTCGACATTCCTATGAGCCTCGACACCACCCGAACCGAACCCGCTTATCTGCTTGGCCGCTTGTTTGCGGCCCTGGAGAAGACACAAGAAGATGCCCTCCCCGGCATCAACGCCACCATCCGTGACCGCTTCTACAGCGCCGCCTCAGCCACTCCAGGCACGGTGTTCCCGCGCCTGCTGCGAACTTATCAGCATTGGCTCAGCAAGCTCGAAGGTGGATACAAAGTGAACCGAGAGCGCATGGTGCAGCAGATCATGAGCGGGATGAACGACATGCCAAGCCATCTCCAGCTCGAAGGCCAGGGACTCTTCGCCATCGGCTACTACCACCAGCGCCAGGACTTCTTCACCAAGAAAGACAAAACCGAAACCACCCAAGCCTAACCCCTGCAACCCTCTCAACTCAACACTACGACCATGAACAACCGCTACGACTTCATCTATCTCTTCGACGTTAAAGACGGCAATCCCAATGGTGATCCCGATGCTGGGAACTTACCGCGCATTGATCCCGAAACCGGCCACGGCCTCGTCACCGACGTGTGCCTCAAACGCAAGGTGCGGAACTTCATCCAGATGGTGAAGGCCGGTGAGCAGGACAAAGACACTGCTGGGGATGCCCAAGGCTTCGATGTCTATGTGCGAGAAAAAGCCATTCTCAATAACCAGCACCTCCGCGCCTACAAGAAGCTGAGCATCGACCCGAAGACGGCGAAGCAAGAGCAGCGCGAACTAACGCGTGAGTGGATGTGTAAGAACTTCTATGACATCCGCACTTTTGGTGCCGTGATGACGACGGAGATCAACTGCGGTCAGGTGCGTGGACCGATCCAGTTCGCCTTTGGCCGGAGTATTGATCCCGTTGTCACCTCGGAGCATGCGGTCACTCGCTGTGCCGTGACGACGGAGAAGGAAGCGGAGAAGCAATCCGGCGACAACCGGACGATGGGCCGCAAGTTCACCGTGCCGTATGGCCTTTACCAAGCTCACGGCTTCATCAATCCCTTCCTCGCCAAGCAGACGGGTTTCGGTGACGAGGACCTCGCACTGTTCTGGGAAGCCTTGAAGAACATGTTCGAGCATGACCGCAGCGCCGCCCGTGGCCTGATGGGGGCGCAGAAGATCATTGTCTTCAAACACGACTCCGCCCTCGGCAGCGCCCCTGCCAACAAGCTCTTCGACCTTGTTTCCGTGAAGCGTAAAGATGGCGTTGAAGTGGCCCGCAGTTTCTCGGACTACGAAGTGACCATCGCCCAGCCCCCAGCAGGCGTGGAGATCATCGAGCTGCTCTGACCGTGGAACTCCTGCCCATCTCCGCCCTGCAACACCTGCTCTACTGCGAGCGGCAGTGTGCTCTGATCCATGTGGAGCAGGTGTGGGCGGAGAACCGCTTCACGGCGGAGGGGAATGTGATGCATGAGAAGGCGCATGACGGGCCGGACGAGCTGAAGGCCGGGGTGCGCATCGTGCGTGGGCTGGCGGTGAAGTCGGAGGCGCTGGGGCTGTCCGGCCAGTGCGATGTGGTGGAGTTTGCTGCCGATGGCTCCGTGCTGCCTGTCGAATACAAGCGCGGGAAGCCGAAGGCGCACCGGGCGGATGAGGTTCAGCTCTGTGCGCAGGCGCTGTGCCTGGAGGAGATGATGGGAGCGGCGGTTCCCGAAGGCCGTCTCTTTTACGACCAGACGCGGCGGCGGATGGATGTGATCTTTGATGTGGAGCTGCGCACGCTGACGAAGGAGACAGCGCAGCGCTTGCATGAGCTGATCGCCAGCCGGGAGACGCCATCGGCAGTCTATGAGGAGCGGAAGTGTGACGCCTGCTCGCTGATCGAACTGTGCATGCCGCAAGCCATGCGCTTTCAGAAGGGGGCCAATGCGTGGTTCAAACGGCAGATGGCGGAGCTGGGCGAAAGTAGTCCAGTTGCGCCGCAACTGAAAACCTGAACAGACACGAGTTGCAGCGCAACTCGGCTACTTGATGAAAAAACATCTCAACACACTCTTTGTAACGCTCGACGGTGCCTGGCTGGGCAAGGACGGGGAGGCGGTGATGGTGCGGGTGGATAAGGAAACCAAGATCCGGGTGCCGCTGCATAACTTGGACGGCATCGTGGCGCTGGGGTGGGACATCTCATGCAGTGCGCCGCTGATGGCAGCTTGTGCGGAGGCCGGGGTGACGCTTTCGTTTTGCACGCCCTACGGGAAATTTCAGGCGGCGGTGCGCGGCTTCACCAGCGGGAATGTGCTGCTGCGGCGGGAGCAGTATCGGCGGGCGGATGATGAGGCGGGCAGTGTGGCCATCGCGCGATACATGATCGCGGCGAAGATCGCCAACCAGCGCACGGTGCTGCTGCGTGCGGTGCGGGATCATGGCGGCGAGGAGCGCACGAAGCTGCTGACGGCGACGTGCATTGAGCTGGCTTACAACGCGCAGGTGACGAGCCGTGCCGACAATCTGGACACGCTGCGCGGCATTGAAGGCGATGCAGCAAAGCGCTACTTCGAGGTCTTTCCGCATCTGATCACCAACACGGCTTTCACTTTCACGGGGAGGAACAAGCGACCACCGACGGACCCGGTGAATGCGCTGCTGTCCTTTCTCTATGCGATGCTGGCGCATGACTGCCGCAGTGCCTGCGAGACGGTGGGGCTGGACCCGCAGGTGGGGTTCCTGCATCGGGACAGGCCGGGCCGGGCCTCGCTGGCGCTCGACCTCATGGAGGAACTTCGTCCCGTGCTGGCAGATCGGTTAGCGTTATCGCTGATCAACCGCCAGCAGGTGACTCCCGCTGGTTTCAGCATCAAGGAGAATGGAGCGGTGGAGATGAAGGATGCTACGCGCAAGGCGGTGCTGGTGGCCTATCAAGAGAGGAAGCAGCAGGAGCTGGAGCATCCCTTTCTCGGCGAGAAGGTGACCATGGGGCTAGTCTGCCATTTGCAGGCCCGGCTGCTGGCGCGGCACCTACGCGGCGACCATGACGCGTATCCCGCCTTCCTTTGGAAATAGCCAACTCGGAACAAGGAACAACCAACCAAGAACAACCCCATGTACGTCTTGATTACTTACGATGTCGCCACCAGCACGGAAGGCGGCACCAAGCGGCTGCGGCAGGTGGCGAAAGCTTGCCTAGACTATGGGCAGCGAGTGCAGAATTCCGTCTTCGAGTGCAAAGTGGACCCGGCGCAGATGGTGGAGCTGCGGGCACGTCTAGAGAAGATCATCAAGCCTGAGCACGATAGCTTGCGCTACTACCATCTTGGGAATAACTGGGAGCGCCGCGTGGACCATGTGGGGGCCAAGCCGACCTACAATGTGGAGGGTCCGCTGATCGTGTGAGAGGTGCCTTGCGCGAAGGTGAAGCGGTGAGGTAGTATGGCGAGGGTTCGCGGAAAGCGGACAGGGCTGGGAATCAGATCTTTGACAGAACGGAAACAGATGGCTGCGCACTCAAGGCGCAGATGATGAGGGGGTTCGCGGGAGAGTGTAATGTTGTGTTAGATACAAGATGATTTACTGATGGCGAGTCGCCGCCCGTGAGGGCGGCGCGGATTGAAACTACAAGAAGCTCTGCATGGAGTGCCCAAGCACCGGTCGCCGCCCGTGAGGGCGGCGCGGATTGAAACACTCACCCATCGGCCGACCTCACCCGTCGGCCTTGTCGCCGCCCGTGAGGGCGGCGCGGATTGAAACACACACTCGGCCCAGAGATCCGTCGGGACCCGGGTCGCCGCCCGTGAGGGCGGCGCGGATTGAAACAATCTCGGCGAGCGTCGGCTTTGTCTCCGGTGCGGTCGCCGCCCGTGAGGGCGGCGCGGATTGAAACTCGGTCGCCGCAGCAACTGCGGATGCAATAAAGAGTCGCCGCCCGTGAGGGCGGCGCGGATTGAAACACTCACCCATCGGCCGACCTCACCCGTCGGCCTTGTCGCCGCCCGTGAGGGCGGCGCGGATTGAAACAC
>CANJVS010000036.1 GCA_947477755.1 Verrucomicrobiaceae bacterium
ACATTGGTTCGTGGATTCGCTATGAGCGAGTCCGATGCCTTACCAATCTTCTTGGCCTGGAATCAAACCCACTGCCAACCATCTTGGAGTGAAGCAGGCATCCGCCAAAAACTGAGAAGCGCGAGCCATTCAACGCGGCCCCTCGGCTACTTGCTCAAAAATGATGCGCCAGCTCGTGAAAGAACAGTGCCGGACTTTGAAAACGAGGCTGAGAAAAAAGCACGTCATCGCAAGACATGGCCTGCGTTTAGTCCGCCGGAGCTATCCGACATCGAGACGATCTCAAAACTTCGCAGCATACCAGGGAGCGCACTCCGCACTGCTGCCGACGCCGGATTGCTCAGAGTATGCCAATATGAAAGCGCAGAATGCTTCATCCTGACCGATGGACAGTTTGCTCAAGCCAGGCGCATCGATGGCAAGCCGTTGCCGATTCGTGATGGATTTAGCAAGGCCAAGAATCTGCTAGGTTCATCAGGTGCATTCATTGGCACAAGCCTACTGGATAACTCATCCAAGGTGCTGCTCGTAGAGGGCTGCATTGGTCTACTGGAAGCACTCGGCTGCATCGCCCTAGCAGACGCTCAAGGATGGACTGCCGTCGCTGCCGTAAGCGCTGTATCACGCTTTCATCGAGCACCGGACCTGCTCGCCAAACTGAGAGGCCGACATGTGCGTGTCGTGCCGGACAATGATGAGGCAGGGACCGGAGTCGATGCCGCCTATGAGTGGCTTCGCGAACTAATCTCCGCCGGCGTGATGGTAGATGCCATCAAGCTGCCATCCGAATGCAAGGACCTCGGCCCCATCGTCTCAGATCACCTCAGCTATGAACCCTCCCTCAATTCACTTTTCCAATGACCCCCGACCAAACTGCTCAAGAAATCCTAAAGAATGGCGATGCCAAGAACGCACAACGTCAATCGACGAACGAAAACTACGAATACAACGAAAACTCTATGCCATCAGACGGGGACTTTTCGTGCTTTTCGTGCTTTTCGTCTCTCAGTAACGAAAGGCCAAGGCTTGCCACTGCTGCTCTATATGGTCCAGCCGGCGAGATCGTCAGACGATTGGCACCGCATACAGAAGCGGACTCCGCTGCCATGTATGCTCAACTCCTCGCTGGACTCGGTAGCCTTATCGGGAATGGAGCTTACTTTCTGGCGGACGGTGCCAGACATCATCCAAACCTCTTCACCGTGATTTGCGGACGCACCGCAAAGGCCAGGAAAGGCACCTCATGGGCAAGAGTTAAAAACGTGCT
The DNA here is from genome assembly GCA_947477755.1 of Verrucomicrobiaceae bacterium. Lineage (GTDB taxonomy): Bacteria > Verrucomicrobiota > Verrucomicrobiia > Verrucomicrobiales > Verrucomicrobiaceae > Prosthecobacter. The sequence continues at coordinate 1,268 of CANJVS010000036.1, forward strand.
CTCAGAACTAGATGACCTCTGGCTTACCACGCGAGTTAAAAGCGGAGTCGTCTCAGGTGAGGGCATCATCGAGGCCCTTCGAGACGATTCAGATAAACGCCTGCTACTGATCGAGGGCGAGTTTGGGCAGGTGCTCCAAAGCATGAAACGCGAGGGAAACACCGTCTCGGTTCTGCTCCGGTCAGCATGGGATGGCGTGAGATTGGCTGTACTGAGAAGGAAGGAGCCAATCGACGTCGAGGGGGCGCATGTCAGCATGATAGGTCACATCACACTGCCAGAGCTTCACAGATTGCTCGCCAGCGTGGAAATCAGCAATGGCTTGGCAAATCGTTGCCTCTGGGTATTCGCTGACCGCGAGAGGCTGCTGCCTGAGGGTGGCGTTGCGCCAGATCTCAGCGCACCGATGGAACAACTTCACGCTGCCATCATCGCCGCTCGTGATCGAGGGCAGGTAAAGCGTGACGATTCAGCGCGTGACTTGTGGGCAACCATGTATTTTGATTTGAGCCAAGAACTTCCCGGAAAAATGGGAGAGATACTGTCACGAGGTGAAGCTCAGGTCATGCGCTTGGCGTTGCTCTTCGCCCTACTGGACGCAGCGCCGGCAATCACTTGCCAACACCTCAACGCCGCGCTCTCGCTCTGGCGCTACTGTGAAGCCAGCGCATCGCACATCTTCGTCGATAACCTCATCAGTCCGATGGCACGCAAGATTCTAGATGCGCTGGCCGGCGGGTCATTGACCATGAGTCAGGTGCATGCCCTTTTTCGCAACAATGCCAAGAAGGCAGAGATCGAGAACGCGCTCTCTGAATTGAAAGGGCAAATCGAGGTCGAGGCCGGAGGCATGGGCGGCAGGCAAACCATCCGACTAAAGAGGAAATCAGAACCCGCTTTGTCATCATGACACTATGAGCACGAGAACCAGCATCATCTTGGCACTCGCTGCCATCCTGCTACCGTTCAGTTGTGAGCGTTTAGCGGCACCTTTGCAATCATCCAAACCTTGGGGTCCCCCACTAGCACACCGTTTTCACGCTCTACAGCGCACATGTGTGGCAATGGCGGGCATGAGAGGATATGACACCCCTCCCCACTACGGGGACTCTACCGGGACCAGCCCGCCCTAGCCGTTTATTAGTCCCCTTGCATGTTTTTACACACCATAAAATCTTGAATGTCCAACGTCCCTCCATCAACCAAGACCACGCTCCAGCCCGATAGCGTCAGGGAGTTGACCTGGGGAGTCTGATGGTTGGGCGGAGACGGTGGGTGTTTTCAGGAGTCAGAGACTGCTCAAGCCGTCTCCTAGGGGCGCTTGAGGACGGTGAGGAGTTTGTTGTATTTGTCCTGCACCTCAGTGAGCTGGCTGAATGTGGGCGGGTCGGAAAAGGGGATGCTCATGGGCTGGATGGCGGTGGAATTCAGGGCGGCGGTGGTGGTGATGCGTGGTCACGCTGGGGTCACGCCCTCCTTGCTGGCCGTATCGGCTATCACTCCAAGCTCAGAGCGTGCCATTGGTCTTCCGTGCCATTTTGGGAGAGTCGTCGCATTTCATGGTGCTTTGATCTCCATGGCACCGGAATGCATCGGCGTGTTGGTGGGCGTTTCACCCGCAGCATCCGGGTTCTCAGGGAGGTTGAAGAAGCCCACGCCACTGGCACTGCTAGGGATGAAGGCTCCGAAGATATCCGCCTTCCGTGGCGTGGTGGCAGTGAGGCCGGGCTGGGTGAAGCTGCCGGTGAAGAGCCCTGTGGTGGCGGTGAGGGTCACTTTCACATTGTTTGTGTTCGTGGGCACCTGGGCCACATTTGCAGTGGTGATGGTGAAGGCCTGGTTGATGGCAGGGCTCAGGCCTCCTCCAGTCAAACCGATCTGCACACTGCTGGGCAGCCCGAGCAGGATGCTGCCGGTGGCGGGCTTGATGTATTTGCCACCGTCCACCGTCAGGTCATGCCGGAGGAAGCCGCCCTTGTAGCTGCGGGTGGTGCTCTTCACCGGCTGTGGGGCTTTGAACCAGTCCAACGTGCCATCCACATCATTGCCGGTGATCTGCGCCCAGCCCTGCACGCTGCCGGTGTTGGTATAGAGCAGAAGATGCACTGGCACCTGACCGGCGGGGCCGAGGTTGCTGCTGCCGGTGATGGTGTTGTTGTCTGAGAGCTTGCCACCCCAGGTGGCCAAACCTGTGGGGGTGACGTTCAGGGTCAGGTAACCCGTGCCCTGCGGGTAGGCCAGATCAGATTCCGGTGAATGGGTAAGGAGAGCACTGTTGTATAAACCCGCCCCTGTTACCAGAGGCACAGTCTGATTCTGCCATCCGCTCATGAGTGTCGTGAAGGTTCCGGCCACGCCGGTCCATTGCAACTCTCCCGAGATCGAGCGCGTGGCAGGGGTCACTGTGAGCGTCATATCCACCAGCAAGGCGGCGGTGACCGCCGTGGGTCGTGGGAAGCTCACCCGCGCCAGCACCGCGCCCGTGAGTCCGTCCACCGCCGTCCGCAGGCTGGTGGTAAAGGGCTGCTGCTTGCCTAACAACGTCAGCTTGCCCGTCACCGAGCTGCCGCCGGTGACCGTGAAGGTCACCACGCCGCCCAACTCCTCGGTGCCACCGGGGCGCGTGTCCCGCGCCACCAGCCCCGTGTAGCTGCCGGCGACGCCCGCTGGCAGTGGCTGGGTGGTCATGAAAAAGTCCAGCCCGGCACCTGTTCCGAAGGCATTCGTAGCTTTGAAGGTGATCTTGGAAGGGATGAAATTGCCTACATTGTCCTTCTTACTGCCCGTGGTTGGCTGGCCGGTGATGCGGCCCGTCTTCACGTCCAGCTTCAGGCCCAAAGGCAGGCCGGTGACCTGGAAACCGGAGGGGAAATTTGTCGCACTCACCGTCACGTCGATCATCTGCCCCACAAAGGCGGTCACGGGCAGCGGAATTGGGTCCATCACCGGAGGCGCATCCACCACGCGGATCACCGTCTCTCCATTTACGATCTGCGGGTCGTTGCCAGGAGTGTCCAGCGTGATGAGGCAGCTGTAGGTGCCTGCGTCATCCATGCCCATCTTCGTGATGCTCAGCGCGGCCTTGTCCGCTCCGCTCACTACCGCGCCATTCGGCTGGATTCCATTGCCCAGCACATCGGGTCCACGCCTCCAGGAGTAGCGCAGCACCATGCCGATGACTGTCGGGGCGACCACCGTCGCCTTCAGGTTCAGGGCGGCTCCCTTCTTGATCACCTGAGTTCCCACCATAGGCGTCACGATACCCAGGTAGGCTGGCCGGGAGGTCACGGGCGGGCCGACTGGGTTGTCCGCCGTCAGAATGTAGGCTCCCATGTCTGAGGTCTTCGTGAGTGGGATGGTGTAGGTGGACAGGGTGGCGCCGTTGATCACCATCGTGCCCTTCTTCCATTGGAGGGTCATCGGCTCATCCCCGGTCACCACTGGGTTAAAGCTGGCCGCACTGCCCAGCAGCACCAGCCGGCTCAGCGGCTGCACAGTGATCACCGCTTCCGGCAAAGCCGTGCCAGTGCCAGTGACCTCTATGTCAAAAGGGTTCTTGGCACCGGCAACGTTGCTGGCGATGTGGATGGCCGCCGTTTTCGACCCTGCGGTGGAGGGGTAGAACGTGACGGTAAAGGTCACGCTCCCGCCCATGGACACGCTCGTGCCGCTCAGCGCACTCACCGTGAAGTCGGCGGCGTTAAGTCCATCCTTGTTTACCACGAGGCTGGTCAGGTCTGCCGTGCCTGGGTTGGTAACGGTGAAGGTCAAAGGAGCGCTGCTGCTACCTAAGGTCACGGGTCCAAAGTCAGTGCTGCCAGCATCCGCCACGGCGGCAGCCTGCGTCACGGCGATGTCGGGGGTCGGGCCGAGGCCGGTGAAAATGTAGGCGGCTCCGGCTTCGGAGGCCAGTTCATTGGGCGTGCTATTGACGCCCGTGGTGCTGCTGTCCTCGAACCGCGCCCCGACGACCACGGTGTTCCCGCTCACCGCTACGGACCAGCCGAACTCGTCAAACTCGTTGACCTGCGAGGCCTTGAGATAGGTCTGCTGGCTCCAGGTGGAGCTGCTGCGCACAAACACATAGGCCGCCCCGGCAGACTCGGCACTCTCATTGGGAGTGCTGTTGACGCCTGTGGTGCTGCTGTCCTCGTAAATCGCCCCGACGACCACGGTGTCCCCGCTCACCGCCACGGACCAGCCGAACACGTCACCCGCGTTGACCTGGCTGGCCTTGAGATAGGCCTGCTGGCTCCAGGTGGAGCCGCTGCGCACAAACACATAGGCCGCTCCGGCATCGGTGGCCAGTTCATTGGGCGTGCTGTTGACGCCCATGGTGCTGCTGGCCTCGTTAGGCACCCCGACGACCACGGTGTCCCCGCTCACCGCCACCGAGTTGCCGAACCAGTCACCCCCGTTGACCTGCGAGGCCTTGAGATAGGCCTGCTGGCTCCAGGTGGAGCCGCTGCGCACAAACACATAGGCCGCCCCGGCAGCGCTGGCTCCCTCATTGGGTGTGCTGTTGACGCCCGTGGTGCTGCTGTCCTCGAACCACGCCCCGACGACCACGGTGTTCCCGCTCACCGCCACCGACCAGCCGAAGAAGTCACCCGCGTTGACCTGGCTGGCCTTGAGATAGGCCTGCTGGTTCCAGGAGGAGCCGCTGCGCTCAAACACATAGGCCGCTCCGGAGTAGCTGGCCAGTTCATCGGGCGTGCTGTTGATACCCGTGGTGCTGCTGTCCTCGTTAGGCGCCCCGACGACCACGGTGTCCCCGCTCACCGCCACCGAGTAGCCGAACTGGTCATACCCGGTGACCTGGCTGGCCTTAAGATAGGCCTGCTGGCTCCAGGTGGAGCCGCTGCGCACAAACACATAGGCGGCTCCGGCATCGGTGGCCAGTTCATTGGGCGAGCTGTTGACGCCTGTGGTGCTGCTGTCCTCGTAAATCGCCCCGACGACCACGGTGTCCCCGCTCACCGCCACGGACCAGCCGAACTTGTCACCCGCGTTGACCTGGCTGGCCTTGAGATAGGCCTGCTGGCTCCAGGTGGAGCCGCTGCGCACAAACACATAGGCGGCTCCGGCATCGGTGGCCAGTTCATTGGGCGAGCTGTTGACGCCCGTGGTGCTGCTGTCCTCCTGATACGCCCCAACGACCACGATATCCCCGCTCACCGCCACCGACCAGCCGAAGTGGTCACCCGAGTTGACCTGCGAGGCCTTGAAATAGGCCTGCTGAGCGACGGGGTCGATGGTGATGGGGTAGCGTGCCGAGGACTGGTCCACGAGGAGGCGGAAGCCTGAAAGCCCCGCAGACTCGAAGCGGGAAGGGAGGATGACGCCATCGGCATCCCAGACCTTCAGGCCGCTGTAGTTCAGGACCGTGGCCCCCGTGCTGTCCTGGAACTGCACCTCCAGCGCATCCGCGCTGATCTTCGGCTTTAAATTCCCGCGTGTGCCCAGGGTGAAGGCCAGAGGGGAGGCGGGAGAAGAGGAGACTGGGAGAGGAGGGCGCTCCGAAAGAGTGAAGCCGTGCTCCAATCCGCGCTGATCATTGACCCACCACTCCTGCACCGCCGCATTCCACTGGTAGCTTAGCCGCTGACCAGCCGCCTTCACCGTTGGGGTTCCGCCGATGAGTGTCTGCTTCTCCCCGAAGCCGTAACTCTTCAGTTCCAGTCCCCATGACCAATCGCCGCCCACAGGCTTGGCTTCAAAGCCGCGTTGATCAAAGGTGGTTAGCCACTGCTGCCCTGGATTGTGCGCCTGCCAGACTCCATCTCTCCCCGGCACCGGTTGAAAGGCATGCCGCCCGGCCTCATAGGCCGCACGGATCGATGACCAATCCGATTTTGCCAATCCCTCAGGCACCTGATCAGTCGAGGTGAGTTGCTGCGTTTTGCCTGCTGGCGAGCCCCCATGAAGTGATGCACTGCAGGCGACAATAAGGTATGCAACAAGGTGAGTTTTCATGTGGTCGCCGGAACTGAAATCACAGACGTGACGGTTTCAATTCAGTCAAGGTTTTAAGTAAAACATATATTGAGGTGACTGCCCAAATACGGTCAGATCGGTTCGGTGGGAATCTTTGAAGAAAGTTGTCCGCTACCCCCGCCATTGTCCTACCCCCTGATGGAGGATGGTGTCTTGAGACCATCCTATTTGGTCCATCCGCGTTCCTGAAATGCCACCACTCCACTTTCCATTACCATGCCTTGCCAGTGATTCTGGAACTACGTCTTGCCCACGTTGCGCCAGTTCAGTAAGTCTTGGACAGTATTTCAGTTGTTACGCGTAAGTATCTATCTTTGGCCCCATGAAAACCTTCCTCACGCGGGCCATTGCCCTGTTTTTGTTCACTTTTGCAAGTGTCCTGCCAGCCCAGGTGCCGCAGCTCATCAATTACCAGGGGCGTGTTGGCGTCGATGGTGTCAATTTTGATGGTTCGGGGCAGTTCAAGTTTGCCTTCGTCAATGCCACCGGCACGACCACTTACTGGAGCAACGACAACTCAAGCACGGCAGGCAGTGAACCTGCGACCGCCGTTGGTATTCCCGTCAGCAAAGGGTTGTATTCGATCCTGCTCGGCGATGCCACGCAGGCGCACATGACCATCGTGCCAGCCACTGTCTTCGTTCATGGTGACGTCCATTTGCGTGTCTGGTTTAGCAATGGCGTGAAAGGCTTCCAGCAACTCACCCCCGACCGCCGCATCGCCGCTGTTGGGTATGCTCTGATGGCAGATAGCGTCAGCGACGGTGCCATCACCACGGCGAAGATCGCTGATGGTGCCGTCACTTCAGAAAAGTTGGCCGTAGGTGTCGTGCAGACGAGCAATCTGGCCACAGGAGCTGTGGGCAACACCCAGCTCGCCAATTCAGCCCTCACCATCAACGCAGGAACCGGCCTGGGAGGTGGTGGTCTCGTCTCACTTGGTGGCAATGTCACCCTCAGCAACTCCGGTGTGCTTTCCCTCACTAGCGGCGGCGGGATCACGGTGGATGCCGCGACAGGCGTCGTCACCCTCGGTAGCAGCGCCACCAGCGCGAACACTGCCAACGCTATCGTCGCCCGAGATGTCAGCGGCAACTTCACCGCCGGCACCATCACAGCGGCGCTCAATGGCAATGCCACCACCGCGACAGATGCCACCAACTTCACTGGCACTCTGGCAGGTGATGTCACCGGCACGCAGTCTGCGACCGCCATCGCTGCTACAGTTATCACAAGCAAAGCACTCACTGGTTTTACCTCTGCCACAGGTAGCCTGAACGCTAGCGACACACTTCTCAGTGCAATCAATAAGCTCGATGGCAACGTCTTGCTCAGGGCACCGGTCGCATCACCGACTTTCACAGGCAGTGTCACGATGCCAGCGGGCACAGCCACGACGGCTCCAATTCAGTTGCAATCAGGCACCAGCCTCACCACAGCAACCTTCGGTGCCGTCGAGTTCGATGGCACGAATGTTTTCGTCACCAACAACAGCGCCAGTCCGACACGCAAAACGGTCGCGTTCACCGACTCCATAGTCACCAGCACCCAGATCGCCATTGGCACGGTGAACAGTTCACATCTGGCCTCTGGACTCACACTTGGAGGGATCACCACCGGCACGTTCAGCGGCAGTCTCACGGGAAATGTCACCGGCAACGTCAGTGGTAGCGCCGCCAGCTTCACCGGATCCCTGACAGGCGATGTCACTGGCACACAGGGTGCCACTGTCGTTGGCACCGTGGGCACGTCCACCGCAGCCAATCTTCACGCTGCCGAACTGGCCGCCAACGCTGCAACCAACGCCAACACTGCCAGCACGATCGTGAAACGTGATGCCAGCGGGAACTTCTCCGTGAGCACCATCACGGGCACCCTCAATGGCAATGCCGCAACGGCCACCAATGCAACGAACTTCACTGGCACTCTGACTGGTGATGTCACCGGCACACAGGCCGCCACCGCCATTGCCGCCACCACGGTCACAGGCAAAGCCCTCACTGGATTCACCTCCACCGCAGGCACCGTCGTCGCAACTGACTCCATCCTCAGCGCGATCAATAAACTCGATGGCAACGTCTGGCTCAAGGCACCACTCGCATCACCGACCTTCACAGGCAGTGTCACGATGCCAGCAGGCACCGCCACAGCGGCTCCGATTCAGTTGCAAACAGGCACCAATCTCACCACAGCAACCTACGGTGCCGTCGAGTTTGATGGCACGAATGTTTTCGTCACCAACAACAGCGCCAGTCCGACGCGCAAGACGGTCGCGTTTACCGACTCCATCGTCACCAGCACCCAGATCGCCACAGGCACGGTGAACAGTGCACATCTTGCCTCTGGACTCACACTTGGCGGGATCACGGCAGGCACCTTTAGCGGTGGTTTGACGGGCAATGTCACGGGCAATGTCACGGGCAACGTGAGTGGCAGTGCCGCCAGCTTCACCGGATCCCTGACAGGCGATGTCACAGGCACACAGTCGAGCACTGTCGTTGCCACCGTAGGGACCTCCACAGCAGCCAATCTTCACGCTGCAGAACTGGCCGCCAACGCCGCGACCAACGCCAACACTGCCAGCACGGTCGTGAAACGTGATGCCAGCGGGAACTTCTCAGTGAGCACCATCACGGGCACCCTCAATGGCAATGCCGCAACGGCCACCAATGCCACGAACTTCACTGGCACTCTGACTGGTGACGTCACAGGCACGCAAGGAGCCACGGTGGTAACCACGGTCGGCACATCCTTAGCCGCCAATGTCCACACTGCCGAACTGGCAGCCAACGCCGCCACCAGTTTTAATACGCCGAACAAGATCATGAAGCGGGATGCGAATGGTGATTTCAGTGCGGGAACGATCACTGCAACTGGCTTTGTTGGTAATGGCTCAGGCCTGACAGGAGTTGTTGGCATATTACCTTGGGCCGTTGTTCCTGGTGCTTCTCAACAAATTGAGACTAACAAAGGTTACATTGCCACTAATGCCAATGAAGTGTCATTTACTCTACCAACTTCGCCCGTTGTGGGAGATGTTGTATGCATTCTAGGAGCAGGCCCGGGAGGCTGGAAAGTTACACCAAATCCAACTCAAACAGTCCTAACCAAGACTCTGAACACACTGCCAGGAATAAGCTGGGTTGGCGTCAATCCAGCGAATTATTGGAATTCAATTGCCATGTCTTCCAATGGTGCAAAAATAGTCGCATCGGGTCCAAATAATTCCATTTACACTTCAGATGATGCGGGGGGCAAATGGACGCAGAGGTTTAATGCGGGATCTAGAACTTGGCGCAAGGTCGCATCTTCCGCAGATGGCACCAAAATTTTAGGAATAACAGTTCCTGCGGAGCCAATTTATGTTTCGAGTGATAGTGGTGCCACATGGTCGGCTCGGGAAACTGCTAGATCGTGGGAAGCTATTGCGGCTTCCTTTGACGGCAACAAGTTGGCGGCAGTAGTTAGTGGAGGCAAAATCTACCTATCAGGGGATGGTGGCACTTCTTGGGTTCCTCAAGAAACTGACCGCGGTTGGTCATCAATCGCGTGTTCCTCCGATGGAAGTAAATTGGTTGCCTCCGTTAATGGAGGTTTTTTATACACATCAACAGACAGTGGTTTAACATGGCAACAGCGCAATACATCTAGCGGGTGGATGGACGTCACGATTTCTTCTGATGGAAGCAAGATGGCGGCTGTTGCGAATAACGCGCCAATCTATACATCTGACGACAGTGGGCAGACTTGGACTGCGCGCGATATAAACCGAGGCTGGAGAGCCATAGCTTCATCATCCAATGGAGCCATACTTGTTGCGTGCGCGAGTTATGGTCTATCAGGACAAATTTATGTGTCATCTGATTATGGTATCACCTGGGTGCCACGAGCGCAGAACAGGGCGTGGAGTGATATTGCGTGCTCGGCTGATGGCAGTTTTTTTGCAGCCCCAGTCGGTGGTCCAAATGAGTATATTTATCTCGCAAGCGCAACGCCTGGCCCTGACTCAACTACACTCTCTGCTGGCTACATCAGGGGAGGTCAGCAAACTGCGATTGAGTTGTTATATGTCGGGGATGGACTGTTTATCCCTCTAACCTCAACTGGAACTATTTTTTCATTCTGATGAACCGTGAAATTGCACCCCATTTAGCAGTGCATCAGCTCCTCTGGTCTCTTATTAATGCAGTGCGGGTGTTTCTGACTTTTGCCATGGCGAGTGCCATTTTGGTTTACGGTGGCGGCTCCAACGTGCCAATTTTTGCCAGCACAGATATTTTCACTTCTTCAGGCGGCAAGGCCACGAGCACGAACTACACCGACGAAGCCACCATCGGTGAAGTCGTGGACTCTTCGAATGTGCAAGGCACGGGCATTGCTCTGAAATCCGGTTTCATCGGCCAACTCTATGAGGCGCGATCACTGGCCTTGAGTGCCACGCCGGCAGCTGTGCAGGAGAGTGCGACGACGCAACTCCGCGTGGTGGCGACGATGGATGATGACAGTCTCGTGCGGCTCGGTCCCAGTGATGCGAAGTGGTCGGTGCAGGACGGGCCGCTGACGGACATCAGCCTCAGCGGTTTGGCAAGGGCAGGGGAGGTCTTCATCAATGCTCCGGCGACGGTGCGGGCACGATGGGATGGCATCGCCGGGGATCTGACTTTGACCGTGCTGAATGCGAACGCGACCAAGCCGGAAGGGGAGTTTCAAGGTCCAGGTTTCATGGCGCAAGTTTTCCAGCCGAGCATGGCTGGGCTGTATCACGGACTGCTGAAGGATATGGCGGGGCAGGTGGTCGGGGCGATCACGGGCTTCACGCTGAAGAGCACGCGCACCTTCACGGCCAAGGTGATCTTCAATGGCCTAACTTACTCTCTGGCAGGCACAGTGCTGGCGGATGGTAGTTTCAGCGGCGAGATCAAACGCACGGGCAAGACATCCCTGCTCGTGACACTGCAACTCGGCAGCACACCGAGCGGTGGACTGACACTCCAGGGCACGGTGTCGGGCGATGCCACGACAGGTGGCGGGTTCATCGCGTATTCGCCTTTTACCGCGATCAAGCCGGTCCCAAGCGCGCTGGTGAAGAGCTACACCTTCCTCGTGCCAGCCACGGCGACGGGAAATGCGCTGCTGCCGGAGGGCGACGGGTTTGGCTCGGCCAAGCTCAGCGCGCTGGGCGTGATCACCGCCACGGGCACGACAGGTGATGGTGTGGCCTTCACCGCCGGCGGGTTCCTGACCAAGGACAAGCAGTGGCATCTTTTTCAGCCGCTCTACAGCAGCAAGGGCCAGATCGCCGGCGTGCTGACCTTTCGCGATGTGCCGGACGTGAGCGATCTGGACGGCTCATTGCACTGGGTGAAGAACCCCAACGCGGCGAACAAAAGTTACCCTGCTGGATTCTCCGTGGCTCCAGCTCTGGTGGGCGCGATCTACACGCCACCACCGACCGGTCAGCGTGCTATCAGCCAACTGGCCAACCAACCCTACAACACGCGGCTGACCTTGGCTGGCTCCGTACTGCCTGCTGGTGGGCTGACCAAAACGCTAAGCTGGCTGAGCACCAATGCCCTGTCTTATTACGGTCCGGAAACCCTGACCGGCACGGCCACCTCCAGTACAGGCATCCTCACCGGCAGTTATAGCGATCCGGCCACCAAGCTGACCGTGCCCTTTGCCGGAGCGGTGCTGCAAAAGCAGGGACTGGCAGGTGGCAATTTCCTGGTCAACAACAAAGCCGGTTACCTGTTCATCGAGCCTGGCACCACCTTTGAATATCCCAGCAGTGCGGATGCAGGTCTGTTGCTGCCGCTGCTTTTGCCGGTCTCTCCTGCCACTGCACCCATGCTCAGTCAGGTCAACCTGAGCGCTGCCGCCGCCGGCAGTTACGGTGGCATCCTCAACCATGACACGGGTCTCAGTGGTGGGCTGGAAAGTGGAGCAAGGAGCGACGCTTCGTGGTCATCCGTGAACTGGAGCGTGAAGACAAGAGCGCGGTGGGTCGCAGGCTCATTGAGGTGCCCGGCTACACCTATCGAGTTTTCGTCACCAATCGCGAGGAAGAT
>CANJVS010000037.1 GCA_947477755.1 Verrucomicrobiaceae bacterium
GAGGTCGATGTCGATTGCATCAGCGACGGCGAAACGACCGTCATCGGCGCCATCATGGAGCACATCGAAGAAGCCGGCATCCACTCCGGCGACAGCGCCTGCGTCATCCCTCCTTTTTCGCTGACCTCCGACATGCAGGATCGCATCCGCGACGCCGCCAAAAAGCTCGCCAAAGCCCTCAACGTCCGCGGCCTCATGAACATGCAGCTCGCCGTCAAAGGCGACGACCTCTACGTCATCGAGGTCAATCCCCGCGCCAGCCGCACCGCGCCGTTCGTCAGCAAAGCCATCGGCGTGCCATTGCCAAAACTCGCCGCCAAGATCATGGCCGGCAAGACCTTGAAGGAACTCGGCTTCACCGAAGAAGTCATTCCGAAACATCACAGCGTCAAAGAAGCCGTCTTCCCCTTCAGCAAGTTCACCGGCGTGGACATCATCCTCGGCCCCGAGATGAAGAGCACCGGCGAAGTCATGGGCATCGACTACGACCTCGGCATGGCCTTCGCCAAGAGCCAGATGGCCGCCGGCGGCACCCTGCCCACGAAGGGCAACGTCTTCATCAGCGTCAAAGAAACCGACCGCCCCAACGTCGTCCGCATCGCCAAAGGCTACGCCGACCTCGGCTTCACTCTCTACGCGACCAGTGGCACCGGCCAAGTCATCAAAGACGCCGGCATCCCCGTCAACATCCTCCCCAAACTCGCCAGCGGCCAACGCCCCAACGTCATCGACCTGATGAAGAACAAGGACATGGCTTTGGTGATCAACACCCCCAGCGGCAAAAACCCCCGCGAAGACGAAGTGAAGATCCGAACGGCCGCGATGCAGAACCGCATCCCTATCATGACCACCCTGCGCGGTGCCGATGCAGCCCTGATGGCCATCAAATCACTTCAAGCCAACCACATCGAAGTGCGGGCGTTGCAGGAGTATCATAAGTAGCCCAAGCCCATCGAGAGGAGCGCGGACACTCCTGTCCGCCTCTTTTCATCGCGGCTTCGCCGCCATTTGAATGAAGCGGAGAAGAGTCTCCGCGCTCCCTTCAAATCCGATTGCCAGCAGGCATGTTTGGGCTCCCCTCATGAGCGTGAAGTTCTTTAACCCGAACAGCGACATCGAGAAGACCCACCACAAGCTGCCACCTTGGCAGCAAGGCGAGGTGGCGATCTTCGTCACCTTCCGTCTCGCCGATTCGCTGCCGCGTGAACTCCTCGATGACTGGCTTCGCGCACGCGATGCCTTCCTCGCCGCGCATCCACCGCCGTGGGACGACATCACCGAAGCCTGCTACCACAGCCAGTTCTCTGACAAACTCGAGGAACGCCTCGATGCCGCGCACGGCTCCTGTGCCCTGCGTGAGCCGCGCATCGCCCAAATCGCCGCCGACCGCCTGCATCATTTCGACGGCCAACGCTACGACCTCTGGAGCTACGCCATCCTGCCGAATCACGTCCACGTCCTCTTCACCCTCCGCGACGGCGAATCCCTCCCCGACACGCTCCAAGGCTGGAAAGGTGTTTCGAGCCGTCTCATCCATAAAACCGGCCTCAGCGCCCTGAATCCCTTCTGGCAGCCAGATTACTTCGACCGCCTCATCCGCAGTCCCGAGCACTTCAGCACCGTGAAGGGCACATTCGCGAGAATCCGGCCAAAGCAGGCTTGAAGGCCGGTTTTGTGCTTTGGGAGCGAAACTAATCGAGGGGGGCGCGGGCACTCTTGCCCGCTTCATTCAACTGGCGGCGAAGCCGCGACAAAGAAGAGGCGAACAGGAGTGTCCGCGCTCCTCTCTCACGCTTCCCTCACGCCAGCGCCTCTTGGCAATACTGCACGCACTTCGCCACTTCCTTCACGGCGCTAGAGCCATCGGGGATCTGGTATTCCAGCTCGATCTCGGAGGGGAAGGTCCACTTCTCTTTGCGGATCAACTGCAGCACTTCCTTGATCGGTGTCTGGCCTTGACCCCAGGCCACATTGCCGCCGTCGGCGGTGCGGTCTTTGAGGTGGAGGTTCACGATGCGGTCGTGATACTTCTCCAGCACTGGGATCGGTGACTTGCCCTTCGTGCCGGCGACGTAGTGGCCGATGTCGAGATTGAAGCCGATGTATTGGCCGAGATCCAGGATGGAGTCGAACTTGTCCATCTCCGGCAGGTTGTTCGTGTGGTTGTGGAAGCCGACCCAGATCTTGTGCTTGTCCGCAAACGGCGCGACGCGCGCGGCGAGGATGGCATTGCGTTCGGTGGTCACACCGGTGCAGCCCAGCGCCTTGGCCACGAGGAAGCTGAACTCGATCTCCTCATCCGACTGACCAAAGCCCATCTTGTGGATGTGAATGTTGACGCCCGCATCGTTATACATCTTCCGCAGTTCACGGCACTTAATGAGCTGCTGCTCACGCTCCGCATCGGTGGCCTTGCCTTTGATGCCTGCAAAATCCTGGATCGGTCCGCCCATGAGTTCGGTCTCACTGAGGCCGTCATCAAGCAACGCCTTGAGCGTCTCCTCCGCCGTCTTCGCCATGCTGCGGTAACTATAAGTGATGCAACCAATGCGCACACCGTTGAAAACCGAATTGGGCTTGGCAGCGGCGGAAGCGAACCGGGGAAGTGTGAGACCAGTGGCGGCGGCGAATGCGGAGCCGAGAAAGCTGCGGCGTGTGAGTGGGTTCGATTTCATGGGAAGGCTTCGGTTGAGGCGGGTTGCTTCTTCTGCCTGAATGCACGAAAAATCAAGGACGCGAAGACGGGGAGAGCGGCAAAGCCATGCATTTGTCGACACGATCCGCCACCTCAGCATTTCAGCGCTGCACAAGGGCCTGGCTTCATGAAATCCAGGTGAAAGAGAGCATACAGGTTGGTTTTGCGATTTGGGAGAGTGTGCTGACAAGAGTGTCTGCACTCCCTTCGTTTGCTTATTCCTCCATGATCACCTCACGCCGTCACTTCATCCAGGCCGCGAGCCTCGCGCTGGTTCATTCACAGACGACGGTGAGGGCAGCAGAGGGGGCATTGATCGAATCGATTGAAAAGGTGGTGCTGCCGGTGGCGCCGTTCGCGAAGAGTGCCTGGTTTGGGCCGAGGGCATGCATGGTGGGCAGGAAGGCTCTCATGACGGTTCAGCCGATCATGGGCTCGGATTACTTCGGGCCCGTGCAGTGGACCACGTCGGAGGACTTCGGCAAAACATGGAGCAAATTTCAACCGGCGTCGCCGTTCGGCTGGGTGCCGATGGCGGATGGCAACAACGAGGCTGTGTGTGATGTGACGCCGAGCCTGCATCCCAAAACGGGCAGCGTGCTCGCGCTCGGCCACAATGTGTTTTACAAGACCCGTGGCTTTTACCGCGACCAGCCGCCGCGCTTTCCGATCTACGCGGTGTGGAAGAACGGCGAGTGGGGACCGCGTCGCAAACTCGTCTGGGATGACCCGCGCGGCAGTGCCATCTACTCGAACAACTGCGGCCAGCGCGTCATGCTGCCGGATGGCGATGTGCTCATGAGCTTCACCTTTGGAGCGAAAGACCAAACCCGCATCGTCTGCCCCGTGCTGTGTTCCTTTGACGGTCAGGAATTGATCGTGAAGAAAACCGGCACGGAGTTCACGATCGATAAAGGCCGTGGCCTGCTGGAGCCCTCGCTCACGGAGTTCAAGGGGCGTTTCTACCTCACCATGCGAGCCGAGGACCGGCGCGGCTACGTGGCGGTGAGCGATGACGGCATGAACTTTGAGCCGAAGAAGGAATGGACTTGGGACAACGGCGAGCCGCTCATGACGAACAGCACGCAGCAGCACTGGCTCACGCATTCCGATGCGCTCTTCCTCGTCTACACGCGGCGTGATCCCACGAATGAAAAAGTCATCCGCTGGCGTGCGCCGCTGTGGGTGGCGCAGGTCGATCCGCAAACGCTGCGCCTCATCCGCGCCACCGAGCGCGTGGCGCTGCCGCTCATGGGCGATGGCGTGAACGCGGGCGATCTCGTGCCGATCATGGGCAACTTCGGCGTATGCAATGTCACCCCCACCGAATCCTGGGTGACCGATGCCTCCTGGTGCCCGAAGAACAACAACGGCGAGCTTCAACTCGCCCGCGTGAAGTGGAGCCGACCGAATGCGCTGATGAGCTGAGGCCCTTTAGTTTCGCGAATCGTTATCGCTGGTGCGGAGTTTAGGGCGACCAATTCACGGCACGGCGCGCACTCGGTGGTAGCAACGCGGTGACGATTGCGGAAGTCTCGCTCTTCGCGGATGCTTGATGCATGCCTCACGTTCCAGGACTCCGCAGTTGCTACGCCAAGGTTGGCCGCTTGATTTACTTTGGTCGCATGATCGACAAGATTCGGCTTCATGAGCAGTGCTTGCTTCCTGCCGACTACATCCCCTTGCTCGGCGATGCTCAGTTCTACACCCTTGATGGCCGTTGCTGTCGGTTCCTTGGACTGCCGTATGCGCTAGTCAAAGCGCGCACGCTGGAAGGTGGCAGCGATGACGAAATCCTCGACTGGGCGCATCAGCACGGTGCTAAACGCACAGATGAAGAATGCAATGTCTGGAATCGGTTCATCGCCAAACTCGGCTGGCGTGACGAGCGATCAGCCGTGTTGCCTCAGCGCATCGCCGACAGCGGTCTGATCGGTAAAACCATCGAAACGATCATCGATCACATCGAGTATGATGAGGGTCGTGACCCCGTGGCAGATCGTGCATGGGATCAGATCTGAGGGCGCGGAGTTAAGCCTTCGGCGGCCACTCGACTCCGCTCAACTCCGGCGGCAGTTGGGTCGGATCGACGGGATAGAATGACGAGAGATCGACCGCAGACTTTGAGCCCTGAAGGAACTCCAGCTCCTCGGGCGCACCGATGATCAGCCACAGCACATCCTCGTTCGTGTCATTGAAAACTTGGCGCAGTTGCTCTGGTCCTACGTGGACTCCACCATGCTTGGGCACGGTCAGCGTCTCATCGCCCACGCGCAGACGTCCGGTGCCTTCGAGCACAAAATAAAACTCCTCGGATCGGATGTGCTTGTGCAGCGTGTTCGCGCTCATGGGTGGCATTCGCCAAAGTCGTGCACCCATGTTTTCGCTGCCTGTGCGTTCGAGAAAATCCGCGTTCGGGATCTTCATCAGGTTCGAGAGAACGCCAGGA
The DNA here is from genome assembly GCA_947477755.1 of Verrucomicrobiaceae bacterium. Lineage (GTDB taxonomy): Bacteria > Verrucomicrobiota > Verrucomicrobiia > Verrucomicrobiales > Verrucomicrobiaceae > Prosthecobacter. The sequence goes on from CANJVS010000037.1 coordinate 5,145, forward strand.
CAGGTCGTCCGGTTTGATCAAATGATATCCTTCTATGGCTTTCATAGCTTTGTGTCGATCACAGCGTTCCCGCTTCGATTTGATCAAGGTATATGAACTCCGGTGCTTTCACGCCCGCCTCTTCTCGAATCTTCACAAGCCGTGGCGACTCAAAGAACGCCTTCGCATCCGCGATGGATGTCCACACTGAGAAGTGCACGATCTTGTTCGCATCGGTCTCGTATTTCAGCACCTGATAGGAGCGTTCACCGGCCTCCTTCCGAATGCCTCAGGCGGAGTCGAACACGGCTTTCCAGGCTGGGTAATCAGCCACTTCATGAATGATGAGAACATAGGGTGTCATAGAAAATCAGGGGGCTTTGAAGTGTGCTTTGGTTCCGGGGAAGTGCTTTTCTCCCCATTTGGCCAGGGCGAGCAAGGTGGGCAGCAGTTCGCGGCCTTTCTTGGTGATCTTGTATTCGAGCCGTGGCGGATTGTCCTGGTAGGGCGTGGACGAAAGAAGCCCGCATTCCTCTAATCGCACCAACCGATCCGCTAGAATGTTCGTCGGAATGCCTTCCGGTGATGCGGTGAACTCACCGTAGCGGCTCTTTCCCCAAAACAGATCACGCAGCACCAGCAGCGTCCATCGATCGCCAAGCACGTCGAGCGCCGCCGCTACCGGACACGGTGAGCGCAGTCCGCGCTTCGACTTTGTTGATGATGCATTTCTGGCCACGTTACTCTTCATTGCCCTAGTGTCTTGCTTTTTGCAAGTTACTATTTGCCATGCTGCAGGTTTGCTTCAACGTTGAAGCCCATGGCTGATCTTCGATTACCCAAACCCTCAGAAGAACTCGCTGGCTGTGTGTGGCTGCCACGCTTCATCGCCAAAGTCCGGCACCACCATGCTGGAACATTGAGTGAAGACTATCAGCTCGCGTTCTGCCATCCTCGTGGTGTCGATGGCCGGTTCCTGGAACACTTCGCGCTGGATAAGGATGATGCGATCACTGCCATTCTGAGTGCACGGACGGAGGAGGAGTTGGAGCAATGGTTCACCTCTTTGCCTGAGGTCACAGAGGAACGCATCGCCGCCTGGAATGAGTTTGCCCCGCTGATCGGAAGCCCAGGGCACCCTGGAGAGCGTGAGCTTGCCTTCATGCTCCGCCGCACCTACCCGAACGGAGCCCCACCTGCCGCATTGAATTCCGCGTTCGACGCCATCCTCTGGGATGAGCGCCAACAACTGAGCAACCTCTGAATCATGATCAAACTCATTCAATTCCCTTGGAGCACCTACTGCATCGTGACGCGCCGCGTGGCGCAGTTCGGCAATGTGCCTTTGCAGATCGTGAACATCCCACCACTGGATCGCTCGCTGGCTTGGGAGTTGTCGGACGGACGAAGCTATCGGGTGCCGTTGCTTGATGACGACGGACACGTGGTGGTCGAGAAGAGTCACGACACTCAAGTGATCGCCTGCTACCTGGACGAGAAGTTCAAACTCGGACTCTTCCCCGCCGAGCAGGCGGGTGTGCAGAGCATCCTTTGGCGCTACATCGAAAACGACGTCGAGGACCCGGCATTCCGGCTCAACGACATCTACTACGAGGAGTGGATTCCCAAGCACGAAAGGCTCAACCACCTGCAATACAAAGAGCGCCGATTCGGTGCAGGCTGCATCCAGCAATGGAAGACGCAGCAGACGGAACTCATCACTCAACTTGTCGAGCGCCTGCGCCCTTTCGAGACCATGCTTGCTCATCATCCGTTCTTGCTGGGCGAGAGGCCTTACTTTGTCGATCTTGATCTGGCGGCCATGCTCGACAGCTACCTCACTTCAGGGCACTACGAGATCCCGAATGAGTTGCCATTGGTAAGACAGTGGTTTGATCGCCTCAACGCGGCACGCAGCGCTCAGTTCGTGTAAGCAACGACCACTATCCCACAACGGTGTCTGCGACAGCGAATGCATCAGCCTGACGGGAACCGCCACGCTAATGGAACACGAGAAAAACAAGGAATGAACTTGTTCCGAGTTTCTTTGTATTCCGCCAATCAATCACCGGCAGTTGAACCGTAGAGACTTCACGCTAACAAACACGCATGACACTCACCCTTCCCCGCTGGTTCGACCTTCACACACACTTCCGGCAAGGCCCGGCGATGCCCGCCTACATTCAGGCGCATCTCGACATGGGCTGCGCGGGGGCGCTGGCCATGCCGAACACGCAGCCGCCGGTGTCCAGGGTTTCGGGTGCGGCGCAGGACGACAGCAGATCCATCGAGAGCTATTCGGCGGAGCTGCGCGCCGCCGGGGCGGATGCCTTTGAGCAGCTCATCGTGCCGCTTTACCTCACGCGACAGACCACCGCGGCGATGATTCGCGATGGCACCGCCTCGGGTTTGCTGCGGGCCTGCAAATACTATCCACCGCACGGCACCACGAATGCGGAACATGGCCTGCCAATGGATGACCTCATTGGTGGCGAGGTGTTTCGTGCGATGGAGGAGCATGGCATCGTCCTCTGCATTCACGGCGAGCAGCATGCGCTGAGCGGGCCGGACTACATCGACGCGCAACAGAATGCGGAGACGCGATTCTACACGGAACGCATGCCGCGACTGCTCGCGGCGCATCCAAAACTGCGCATCGTGTGCGAGCACATCACCACGCGCACAGCTGCGGAGTTTGTGGCCAGTGCGCCGGATCATGTGGGTGCCACGATCACGCCGCAGCATCTGCTCTACACGCTGGGGCATCTGATTCAGGGACTGAAATACCATCTCTACTGCCTGCCCATCGTGAAGTTTCAAGACGACCGCGCCGCACTGCGTCACGCGGCGACGGCACCCGGCCTAACCAAATTTTTTGCAGGTACCGACAGTGCTCCCCATACGACCAAGGCAACCGCCTGCGGCTGCGCGGCGGGTTGCTTCACCGGGGGCTGCGCCCCGCAACTCTACGCGATGGCCTTTGAAGACGCCGGTGTCGATCTCGGCACTCTTGATGGTCAGACCGCCTTTGCGCGCTTTCTCAGCCTCAACAGCCCTGCCTTCTATGGCTTCCCCGCATCATCGCAATGTTTCACGATGGAAAAGGCACCCTCGCAAACTCCGGTCCTCGAGACACCCGCCGGGCCTGTGACGCCGTTGCCGCTGGGCATGGGCATCGAACCGACGTGGCGGATGGTTCGGTGAGCATCCTTCGCAATCGCGGCTTCATGCGGCAGGTTTCGATCTCATGCGCTGGCCCCTCTGTTTCCTTGCCGTCTGCGCCTCCGCCTTCGCCGGTGAACTGATCCACGAAGATTTCACTGCCACGGGTTTGCCCAAAGGCTGGACCACGGGCGGTCACGCCATTTCCTGAAGCGTGATCGATGGCACGCTGCAAGGCGTCTGCGCGAAAGAGGACGATCACGGCCCGGTGGTCTTCGCGCCGCTGGAAGGACGCGATCTCACCCTGAACTACAAGCTGAAGCTCGACGAGAAGGGCAACTGCCTCACGCAGGATCGCGGCACACCGCAGTCGCACCTCGAAGCGGGCAAACTCCGCGCAGCACTCGCGAAGGAGGGCAGGAAATTGCCTCCGCCGTCCGCAGAACAGCTCGCTGATCCAAAGTTTTACCGCACCGGAAAGCTCGCCAGCGCGCCGATGCAAGCGAAGCCGGGTGAGTGGATCAAATTGATGTCGTACTCAAAGGCAACGACGCTACGGCGACGGTGAACGACACACAGAAACTCACCGCGAAGAGCACGGTGTGAGATGTCGCGAAATCACGCCTCGTCTTCCTCGAAGGCAGGGGAAGCAGGTGTGGATTGACGATGTGCATGTGGGGACCTGCTGCCACCTGATATCGCCCGAACGCTACGAGGTCACCTCAGAGCAACCGATGATCGATGCCGAGCGCATCCTTCGCGAGTTTGCTCGTCGTGCGTTTCGCCGAAACGTCAGCGATGAGGACATCAAGCCCTTTCTAGCACGCGTGAAGTCGAAGCTGGATCAAAAGTCCACCTTTGAGCAGGCGATGCGCGTTGGACTCAAAGGCATCCTTGTTTCGCCCGACTTCCTCTTTCTGCGCGAAAAAGGGCCGAAGCTCGATGACTTCGCTCTCGCCAGCCGCCTATCGTATTTCCTCTGGAGTTCGATGCCTGATGAGACGCTCTTCAAACTCGCCGCAGCGAAAAAGCTGCACGAAGCCGATGTGCTTCGTCAGCAAGTCGAGCGCTTGCTCAGCGATCCCAAGGCCAGGGCCTTCAACACCAACTTCACCGGCCAATGGCTCAGCCTCCGCGCCATTGATGCCACCTTGCCCGACCGCACGCTCTACCCCGAGTATGACGACATCCTCAAGACGTCGATGCTCAAGGAAACGTCGTTGTTCTTCGACGAGGTGCTGAAAAACGACCTGCCCTTGACCCATTTCGTCAGTTCCGACTTCTCCTTCCTCAATGCTCGTCTCGCGAAGCACTACGGCATCCCGGGCATCGAAGGCATGGACATGCGCAAGGTCACATTGCCAGCCGATAGTCATCGTGGTGGACTGCTCACGATGGGCAGCGTGCTCAAAGTCACCGCCAATGGCACCACCACCTCGCCCATCATTCGCGGCTCCTGGGTGCTGGAGCGCATCCTCGGCACGCCACCGCCGAAGCCTCCTGCCGATGTCGAAGCCATCGAGCCCGACATCCGCGGAGCGACCACGATCCGTGAGCAACTTGCCAAGCATCGCAACGTCGAAAGCTGTGCCACCTGCCATCGCAAGATTGATCCACCCGGCTTCGCGCTCGAAAGCTTTGATGTCATCGGTGGTTGGCGTGACCATTACCGCGCCCTCACCAACGGTGGCGAAAAAGACGCCTCAGGCCGTCGCGTGAAACGCGGCCCCGCCGTCGATCCCAGCGACGCACTGCTCGATGGACGCCGTTTCCGCGACATCGACGACTACAAGAAGCTCATCCTCGAAGACAAAGACCAACTCGCCCGCAACCTCGCCGAAAAACTCATGACCTATGCGACCGGAGCGCAACCGACGAAGCTGGATCAGCCGCATCTCGACGAAATTGTTACGGATATTCGTTCCAAGGGGTATGGGTTCCGGTCGTTAGTGCACGCGGTGGTTGCGAGTTCGCTTTTTGGGAGGAAATAAATGATCAAGCGTATGAAAGCAGCATTAATACTGATCGCAGCCCTGCCCATCATGACTTTAGCAAGAGATTCTCGGCTGAACAACATTTGCGCGGAGTTCGATCATCGCGAGTCCGCTGATGATTCGACCAAGGCACATGGGACCTGGCTCGGAACTCCCACTGGCAAGGAGGACATCAGATACTTGGTAGAGCATTTCGACGAACTTGGTGGTGTGAGCCAGTATGAGATTCCCATGGAACTTGCCCGCACCGGAAGAGGTGTCGTTGTGCCATTACTACAGAAGTCTCTAGCGAAATCCCGTTCCGCTGTCGCTGGTGTGTTTTACGCCTGCCGTCTCGGGAATATGGAACCAGGGTTCGGAAAAAGTGTGGCTCCTTTTGTCGTGCCGTGGATCGGCAAGGGTAATGTTGTCGGCAATGACTCTTCGATTGAGATTCTGCCAGTGCTTGATCCTGAATTAGCTGCCAAGACTTTTTTTGCAGATTCATTCCTGGGCCCTTCTGCCCCGCTGGCACACTTGGTTCTCTCAAGCTGCAACGATGCAGGGCTCAAGGTTCCGCAGGCATTGCTTGATCCATTGCTCGCTGCATGGGAGCCTCTCATGAAGAGCCGGGACATGGAATATCGCGTTGAGCGGGGCATCCGGGAGGCAGTAGTAGCGATGTCTCAGCACGATCCTACGACAGCGCTGGCTAGAGCAGAACTGCTAATCAAAAGTCGTCCGGATTGGGCGGATGAACTTGCCGACATTCACCTCCTAGCATCAGGATTGACGGGGCTATATGACAAAGTAGCCACGTTGAATGACGACCCGGCGAAGTTCCAACGGCTTCCACTGGCAGCCAGGCAGTATTTTGCTGTCCTCTATTTCGAATCGGACTGCGACAATGGGGGCATTGAACAAGCATTGAGCAACAGCACTGGGGATTATCTGCCTTTGGTGCGAAGCGGCTACGAGGCAATTGGTGCAAAGCGCTCGCTTGAATGGTTGAACTGGATGTGTCAGCCTTTTGGCCGCGAGGGACCGTCCACCAATCGCGCAGATAGGAACCGTCAGATGGATGCGATGAAACCCAATTACTTTGAGCAGATCGAGCAGCTTCGGGATAGTTGGAATGAGCGGCATCGAAACGATTCTCCTGAAGTATCGGCGCAGTGGAAGATTGCTTCTTATGTCAGCAAGCACGCGGAACAAATCGGCAAAGCGCTCGAACGATGATTCCACACGCACACCTCCTATGAAAACACGCCGCCACTTCATCCGCTCCACGGGCATCTCACTTGCCTTGCCATGGCTCGACATCTTTGCGGATGACTCCAAGCGTGCTTCGAACGCCCAGCAGCCGCCGCGCCGTATGATTTGCGTCTGTGCGCCGCTCGGATTGCATCCGGACAACTTTTTCCCGACCCAATCCGGCAAGGACTACGCGCTCTCGCCCTATCTCGACATCCTCAAGGACTTTCGCGATGAGTTCACAGTGATCTCGGGTCTGGCTCATGCCGGCATGGGTTCCAGCTTTGCTCATCAGGCCTCAGCCAGCTTCCTCACGGGAGCGCCGGGTGCCGGGAGACCTGGCTTTCGCAATGCGATCTCGCTCGATCAGTTCGCCGCTGATCACATCGGCACGCAGACACGTTTTCCCAGTCTCGCTCTGTCGGGTGAAGGCTCTGGCGGCCTGTCGTGGACCCGCACAGGGGCTTTGATTGCCGCTGACAATTCGCCTTCCCGAGTTTTCGCCCGCTTGTTCCTTGAAGGCCAATCGGACGATGTTCAGAACCAACTCAAGCGACTCGAAGATGGGCGCAGCATTCTCGATGATGTCAGTGCTCAAGCAAAGTCGCTGCGCACCAATCTCGGCAGCGAAGACCGCGACAAGCTCGATGAATACCTCACCAGCGTCCGCGAACTGGAGCAGCGCATGGTCAACGATGAAAGCTGGGCCAAGAAACCGAAGCCCAAGGTCAATGTCGAGCCACCAAAAGACATCCCCAACGCCGCTGACCTCATCGGCCGCACTCGACTGCTCTTTGATCTCAGCCATCTCGCGCTGCAAACCGACTCCACACGGCTGATCACCATCATGCTCGCCGGTTCCACCTTTGCGCCGCCGATCAAGGGGGTGTCACTCGGCCATCACGACCTCTCACATCACGGGAAAGACCCGGGCAAGCTCGCGCAACTCAAGATTGTCGAAGAGGAAACCATGAGGACCGTGCGCGATCTGCTGTCCAAGCTCAAGCAATCGCAAGAAGGTGATTCCAATCTGCTCGACCGCACCACCGTCTTCCTCGGCAGCAATCTTGGCGATGGCAGCAGCCACTCCACCAAGAACCTCCCCGTCCTCCTCGCTGGCGGCGGATTCCAGCACGGCCAGCATCTGCCCTTCGATGCCAACAACCCGCCGCCCCTGTGCAATCTCTACGCCAACATGCTCCAACGCCTCGGCATCGAGACCGACAAGTTCGGCACAAGCACCGGGACGCTGACGGGATTAGAAATGAGGCGCGCATGAAATGCAGGATCTTCGCATGGATCGCAGTGTCAGTGCTCGGCGTTGTGCTGGCTCAGACGCCGAGTCTCGTGCCTCACCCCAAGGCCATCAAAAACATCCATCCGCCCGGCGAGGTGGACAGGCCGGAGATGATGAAATTCATCGTGGCTGATCCAGCATCGCTGCCCGGCATCGTGGTCGATGAAACCGCCGCCAGTCTGGAGGGTGAATGGCAGTATTCGACACACACGCCGCCTTATGCCGGGCTGGGTTATCTGCATGACATGAAGGCTGGCAAAGGA
>CANJVS010000038.1 GCA_947477755.1 Verrucomicrobiaceae bacterium
GCGCGAAGCTCAGGCGCCTCGTATTCATCGAGCACGCGGCCGGTGTAGATGTCGCTGAACACGGGAGCGAGCAGCTTGTAATCGACTTTGCCTTTGCGGTTCGTGGCATCGAGCCAGTCCTTGTCCGCCGTGATCATGACGCCATCGACGATCTTCGGCTGTGGCGCACGCTTGAAGTTGCTCAACGCATCATCAAACCACAACACACCAAGCGGTGCCTGCACGAGCGGGTCTTCACTGGCTTTCCAATCAGCGAGGTAGTTTGTGCTGCCGGTGAGTGGGCCGCGAGTGTGGATGAGCTTGGCTCCGGGGCCGATGACCCGGCCTTCGACAGGACGGAGATAGGACACATAGGACTCATGGCCGCCTTCTAGGGCGAGGATGACGCTGGCGAAGAAGGGTGGAAGCAGCGCATCCATGGGCAGCAATGAGGCACGCTCACCATACAGACCCGCTTTGAGAAGCCGCCCCCTGGAAGCGCCATCCTCCGAGAGAATGATAAGATGAAAATGGCTGTTTGTTAGCAGGGACTCGATCAATCCTGGTTTGTCAGGCCCTGTCATGAGCACGTAGCCGCGGTCCGTCCCAGCGGCTTTGATGATGGTCTTCGCGAGTTCTGCATCCGCCTTCTCGATCACGATCTCGCGCTTCCAATGCTTGGCTTCACCTTTGGCGGTGCCGTGGGCTTTCAAGATGCCGCCGGTGGTGACGACGAAGACTTTGTCATCCGCCACGACGACGCTGTGAGCTCCTTCAAAGGCATCAAAACTCACCTCGCGACCGGCAGCATGGAGTGTGCGTTGAATGCCGGTGAGGCCTTCGGCGCGGGGTTTGTCTTCGTGGCGCTTGACGTTGACGGCTTCATCGAAAAGCAGGCCGCGACGTTTGAGTTTGAGTGCTTCTTGTTCGGCGGGAGTGGAGGCGAACCATCCGCCGGTGAGCCGGCCTGCGGAGGGAAGATCGAACTCTTTGAGCGCACCGGTTTTGAGATCGAGGCGGGCGGGATAAGCGTTGCTGCATGGCACCACGAGATCATCGCCGTCGATGAGCAGGTAGCCCTGCGGCGCGAGTCCGCCCATGGCCTCGGTTTGATGCGGATGAATACCATAAAGGTAAGAGCAGCGATCGTTGCACCAGATCTGTTTGCCCGTCTTTGCATCCCAGCAGAAGACGAACGTTCCCTCCAGCGGCCACACGCCGGCGGCGAAATAGACGCGTCCATCTTTGACGGCGGGACCGCCACGAATCGGCCAGACAGAAATAAGTCGCTGATTGCCGAGCAGCATGCGATTCGATGGCACGGCCCGCTTTGACCAAACAGCGGAGCCATCCGCGAGATTCACGCAGCGCATCACGCCATCGTCGGAACCAAAGAGCACGAGATCGCCGATGATGACCGGCGCGAATCGAACAGGGCCGTTTGCCAAAGCTCGCCAGACTTCCGCACCGGTGTCGGTATCAAAGGCGATGAGGCAATCCTCACGCGAGCTGCCGACGATGAGCCGTTTCCCCGCGACGACCGGCTCGTAGCTGCGATCAAACTGAAGGCGTGTCTCTTTGAAAGCCGGGCGCAGCGGCGGCAGTTCGCGTGACCAGAGCAAATCAAGTTTTTCAGGCATCGACTGAGACGTGGAGGCCGTGCGACCTGCGTCATGACGCCACATCGGCCAGTCAGCGGCATGGGTGGAAGCGGCACAGAGAAAGAAGATGAAAAATCGAAGCATGGGCGGCTTACATTACGGGATGATTTCACCAAAGCTTCGCACAACTCAGCCTGTTCGGCCCTGCAACGAGGACGACATTTGTTTTGCGGGCAGAAAGATTGAGGCAGAAAGATTCATGCAATTTTTTTGCCCCCATTTTTCTGCCAAAATTCTTGGCCTTATTCTCGCCTTGAGCGCGGCGGCCATGGCCTGTCAGGTGCCGGTGTTTCGCTATGCCTTGGAACGCTGGGAGCCGGGTGCGTATCGGGTGCGTGCGCCGGAGACCCTGAAGGTCGATCCGCATGCCAATGTCGAAATCGAGAAAACGGCGGCAGTCACTCAACTCGAACTGTATTATCCGCCGAAGCTTCGTCAGGCATCTGAGAAGCCGATCTGGTCCGCACCGATGAGCGAGGCAAACGTGCGTGTGATGCTCGACTCGCCCATGCGCCGTGAGTTGATGAAGCGATTGCTCGCAGGACAATCGGCCGTGTGGCTGCTGATCGAGTCTGGCGATGCCGCCAAGGATGAAGCAGCGGCGAAAGTCATCGCGGAAGGTCTTCGAGCCGCGCAGGAGAAGCTGAAGCTGCCTGATGGCGTGATCACGCAAGATGAGGCGAACGATCCGAAGAAGCGCCACGAAAACGCTGACGTGTTGCAATCCGCTTTGCCACTGAAGATCGAGTTCTCGACGTTGCGCATGAGCCGTGGCAATGCCGAGGAAGCGGCCTTGATCGCCATGCTGATGCACATCGAGCCGGACCTCAGCGACTATGTGAAAGAGCCGATGGTGTTCCCGATCTTTGGTCGTGGCCGTGCTTTAGAGCCGATGATCGGCAAAGGCATCCATGTGGACAACATCGTCGAAGCTGCGACCTATCTTTGCGGTGCCTGCTCGTGCGAAATCAAGGAGCAGAATCCAGGCATCGACCTGCTGATGACGGCAGACTGGGGTGCGGTGGGCACGGATGAAGTTCTGCCTGAAACCGTGATGATCTCGCCGCAGTCTGCGGATGAAGATCGTGGCACGAAACTGGCGGTGATCGTGGGTGCGGTGATCCTTGCGATGGCAGCGCTGCGGCTTTTCCGTGCCACAGCCCGCGTTTGACCTCCGGGTTCGTCTCGCCAATTTCATTCCATGTCCGACTCCGCCGACTCGCTTGCTTTTTACGCCGCTGATTTCGAATTCGCCCAGGACTTGCTCGATGGCGACAAAGCCGCGTGGCAGCGCTTCGAATCTGAGTTGAAACCCGCCATTGCGCGCAAGCTCGCCGGGCTCGGTGCCACGGATGCAGATGCGGATGAAGTGCTTGGCATTGTGATGGAAAAACTGTGGGCGCACAAAAAACTCGCCGCCTACACGGGAGCCGGGCCGCTGAGTGGCTTCGTGCGCACGATGGCGGCGAATGCTTGGCTAGAGTATCTGCGCAAACATCGTCGCATGGTGCCTGCCACGAACCTCGCCAATGACGAGGGCGAAGATGATCCGATGGATCGGCTCGCTCGCGATGAAGCCGAGGCACCGCAGGAGACACCGCTCGCGCAGTTGCTGCGGGATGCGCTCATTTACTCCCTCACCCAGGTCGATGCCGAGGCCCTGCTCATCATGCGTTTGTCCCTGCTTCAAGACGTGAAGCAACGAGATCTCTGCCTGCTTTGGGGCGGCTGTCACGAGGGCACCATCTCGCGCAAAAAAGCCGAGGCCCTCGAGCAGATCCGCGACGAGACGCTGGCCTATCTCCACGAGCGCGAGCCGACGCTACAAATCTCCTGGCAGGACCTCATGGAAGCCTGCGGAGATGGCGCGGATGCCATCCTCGGCCCCTCCATCTGAAAAAAGTTTCGTGTTTCTGCGCAAGTTCCCACCGCTCCGAGCACCTGCCGTTTGTAAACCCCACTACCGCCATGAGCACCGACCCTGATTTCAACATCCTCGCCAGCTTCCTCCGCCGCATGATGCCCGACGTGGAGGGCCACGACGCCGGCGATCCACCCGATGCCATCCGCTCCCGCCTCGACACTTTCGCCGGTGGCAAAGCCGACGCCAAAGAGCGCTCCTCCCTTTCCCAGCTTCTCAAAGAGCACCCGGAATACATCGGGTATCTGGGCCGGGCGATTCGGGGACGGGGGGTATGATCAGCCCTGCGCCATCCCCCGCATCATCTCCTTCGCGGTCTCCACACTCATGCCGGGTCTGGCTTCGAGGAGTTTCGCGAGCCAGGCGGTGACTCTCGGCGCAGCAAAACTGCTACCGGTGACGACTTTCCAGCCGCTTTGCCAGGGGACTTTGACGTTCAGGCCGTGGGCGAGGAACTCGACCATGCTGTCGGGGCGGTGGCTCCAGACTTCGGGCGGCATGTCGGCGAGGTTCACGGTGAGGACGGTGGGGAACCAGCCGGGCCACTCGCGCTGATTAGCGTCTTCATTGCTGCATGCGGCGACGATGTGGGCGCGGCGCAAGTAGGCTTCGTCGGTCCACTCTTTGTAGGGCATGACAAAGCGGGCCTCGCCCGGGCTGCCGAAGCTGCAATTCAGGATGTGATAACCGCGCTGCACGGCGAGGCGTGCGGCCTCCCAGATGATGGTGGTGCGGCCTCGCAGGTCGGCATCGAGCACGCGGAAGCTGCCGATCTCGGCATCCGGTGCCATGCTGCGGATGATCCAGGCGATGGCGGTGCCGTGGCCGATGACATCGCCGCTCGTTTCCACGGCTTTGAGGAAGGGACCATCGCGCTCAAAGGCGATGTCATCCGCGAGCCGCAAGCCACCGAGCGCGGGATGCGTGGTGTCGATGCCCGAGTCGAGTACAGCGATGCGGACGCCTTTGCCGGTGAAGTTCTGGAGGTCGGAGCGCGTCATGAGTTACTCCTCCGTGCCGAGAACCCAGGCGGTGAGTCGATGCTCGATCAAGCGGCCCACAGCGCCAGCCGTGGTCTCCATGGCGCTGAGGTCGGCCAAGCCAAAAGCGGCAGGCGGCGTGTAGCCGCTTGGGAATTCATGGCGCGATTCGGGCACTCGTTTGAGGTCTGGAAGACCGCTCAAGCGGATAAGACGCACAGCCGTGATGACACCGCGAGCAGCTCCGCCAAAGACGAGCGGCACCGCAAGCATGGCCCAGGTGAGCACGCCGAGGTGGTGATCGAGTTCGCGATACTGGCGCTGATTGAAGCAGACCTCCGCCTCACAGGCGGCGATACCGCTGGTGAAAACAAAGCCGCTGATGCCCTGCGTGACGGGCAGCTTAAAGCTGCCGACGAAACACGCGGCGTCGGGGCCGTTGTTCCAGATCGGCAGTAGCGCCTGTCCGTCATCCACGGCAAGCCAGATCGAGCCTTCATCCGCAGCGATGCTTTTCAAAACCGTGTCGGTGAGCCGAGCAGGTAGGCCGTCGATCATAGCGGATGGTTTTTCCTTCAGGCAGTGCGCGGCGAACTGGTCACGTCTCGCTGCGAGATTATTGGCCAACGGAGAGAGTTCGGGATCGCCAAAAGAGGAGAACGGAGCGGGCATGGTCCATCCCTAGCACGCGCCTTTCTAAACGCCAAGCTTGGCAAGCAGCGGCTTTCCCGCTTCATTCGGGCCATGCCGCGCATCGCTCTGATCAGCTTCCTCGTTTTCGCCTGTTGCCGCCTCGCTTCGGCGGAGGGCGGCGTTTCGGGCGTCGTCGTGCTTGATGCACAGCGGCCACCTGCGGTTTCTCCAGGTTACAAACCACAGACTGTAAAGCCGATTCAGGGTGCGGATGCCACGCCAGCCATCGTGTGGGTAGAAAAGGCGGGCATGGTTTACCCAAAAACACGCGCGGGTGAGTTCGTGCGAATCCAGCAGCGTGGGTATCAGTTCCGCCCGGCGGTGATCGCGCTGCAAACAGGGGCCAGCGCCGAGTTCCCGAACATGGACGATGAGTTTCACAACGTGTTCTCTTACTCAAAACCGCGCCGCTTTGATCTCGGACGCTTCAGGAAGGACGAGACAAGTCCACGGATCACTTTTGAAAAGCCGGGGCCCGTGAATATCTATTGCGAGATCCACCAGCACATGCGCTGCCGTTTGCTCGTGCTGGATACGCCGTGGTTTGCTGTCACGGACACCCAGGGACGCTTCAAGATCAGCGGAATCCCAGCCGGTGAGTATCAGATCAAAGCGCTGCTGCCTTCTGAAAAGGAAGTGAAGTCCACCGTCGTCATCAGCGATGGAAAAACAGCGCAGGTGCAGCTCTCCCGATAAGCCATGACCTTTCGCGCACGATTGCAGCAGGCCATCATCGGACTCCTGGCCGCTGCCACGGGCGCGAGCCTCTTCATCGCGCAGCGGCAGAATGACGCCTCGCATCGAGTCATGCTTGGGCAGCTCTTTCAGCAGCAGTTTTCCAGCTTTCGACGAGATCAGGAGAGGGACATTGAGCTAGCGGAGAGAAACGCACGTCGTCTGTCTGAATCGGTGCGGCTCTTTGCGGTGTTGGAGGCAGGTGATCCAGATGCTTATCAAGTCGCTGCCGATGAGCTGCGATTGGACGACTTCGACTTCTTCCGCCTCATCGACGCCGAGGGCGCGATCATCGAGCCACCGGCGGGGAATCGGGCTGATGCGGGTTTGTTTGCTCCAGCGCTGCAAGCTTCGCTGAATGAACAGCTCAAACCTGCCGCACCTCAGCAGGGCATGACGGCGGGCTACGTGGCACTGCGGCATGAGGAGCATCTGCCGCTGCGGATTTACCGAGTGCTTTCGGCACCGATTCGGAACTTCGACTCGACTGTGGGAGTCCTCATTCTGGGGCAGGAGATGGTAGGCTTTGAGAAGCCGGAAGATGCCAAATTTGATCTGCATGGTAATATGCCTGCCATGTGGGTCGGCGGCGAGCTGATTGGCACCACGTTTCTGCCAGAGCTGCTACCTGCTCTGCGGCATGAATTGGAGCAGGGCATTGGCAAAGAGCAGCCTCTGAGTGTGGCTCGTCTCTTCCGCTCGGGCGGTAGCGGCTACCGACTAATGGCGCATTGCCTGAATCCGAAATCGCTGTTCCCTCCTGCCTACTACGTCTCCATCTTCTCGCTCGCAGGCTTCGAGTTACAGCAGCAGAATTTGATCCTTAAAATCATCGCCCTCGGCTTGGTGGCCATCGCATTGGCATCGCTGGTGGGCTTTATGTTTGCCAAACAAATCACGCAGCCGATTCGCAGTCTTGTGAGCGCCACGCATGACATCCAGCAGGGCAATTTTCAGCCTGCGATCACGCCCGGCCCCACTCTGGAGATGCGGCATCTGGCGGATGCTTTTCAAGAGATGGCCGCCGGGCTGGCGCTGAAGGATCGCTACCACTCCGTGCTTAGCATGGTGGCAGATCAGCGCGTGGCGGAGCAGCTCATGGCGGGGAAAATTTCCCTCGGCGGGGAACTGCGTGACGTGACCATCATCTTCTGCGACATCCGGGGCTACACGGCACTGAGCGCGGGGCGTGATCCGCGTGAGGTCATCGAGCTTCTGAACAAGCACATGTCTGCGCTGACGCGGGTCGTGTATCGCCATCATGGCGTGATCAATCAGTTCGCTGGAGATGCCATCATGATCCTTTTCGGCGCACCAATGGATAACCCAACTCACGCCGCCGATGCTGTGCTTTGTGCCCAGGAGATGCTGGCTGAGCGTGAGCGACTGAATGAACTGACGCATGAGCCGCTCGGCATTGGCTTTGGCATCGCCACGGGCAAGGTGGTGGCAGGTTGTCTCGGCGCGGAAAACAGAGCCGACTACACCGTGGTGGGTGATCGGGTGAATCTGGCTGCACGTCTGTGCAGTGTGGCAGCGGCGGGCGAGATCGTGATTGATGATCAAACCCGTGCCGCTTTGCCTGAAAGCACGCCATCGACGCCGACAGAACCTCTCAAGCTCAAGGGTTTTAGTGAACCCATCATCGCGCATCGTCTCGTTCCATGACACGCCTCTTCCTCTTCTTTTTTCTGCTTACTTCGCTGCACGGTCAGAGTGTGCTGGAGTCGCTTGATGATGCTTTGACGCTCAGCAGTGCGGATGGTGAATGGCGTGCGGATGTGTCTGGGCTGCTCGATTTGGAAGCCTACCTGCCTGAGGAGCAGGCACTGGGGTTGGTGGAGACAGATGACGAAGTGTTTTTCAATCCCAGGCTCACGCTGATGTTCGATTTCCACATGACGCAGCGCTGGCGTGCGCATGTGCAGATGCGCACGGATCGCGGATTTGACCCTGGCTTCGCTGTGGATGGCGAGACTCGGCTCGATGAATACTTCGTGGAGTGGCGTCCGCTGGACAGCGATGTGCTGAACATTCGCGCGGGCAAGTTTGCCACCGCCTTCGGGGCCTGGACGCCACGCCGCCTGTCGTGGGACAATCCCTTTGTCACCGCACCTGCGGCTTACAGTGACATGCTGCCCGTGACGGACAGCGTCGCGGCATCTTTGGCAGGTTTTTCCGGGCGTCGAAACGCTGCCGAGAACCGCCAAACTTGGGTGCCTATCATCTGGGGCCCGTCGTATGCCTCGGGTGTCTCGATCTTCGGCCGCACGGAGCATCTTGACTATGCGCTGGAGGCGAAAAACGCCGCCATCTCCTCACGGCCTAATACCTGGGATGCCGTAGAGAATGGCTGGGACTCGACGACCTACACAGGTCGCCTCGGCTGGCGGCCAGCGCCAGAGTGGAACTTCGGCACCTCCTTTAGCCACGGACCTTACATGCTCGAAGAATCACAACCGACGTTGCCAGCTGGCCGCAGCTACCGTGATTACGATCAAACGACTTTCGGTGTCGATGCTGGCTACTCGCATGGGCATTGGCAGATCTGGGCGGAGCTTATGACGAGCCGCTTTGAGGTGCCTAATGTCGGCGGCGTGAGAGTCGTCAGCGGCTTCATCGAGGCCAAGCGCAAACTCGGCGCGGCGACATGGCTAGCTGCGAGGTGGAATCAGAGCTGGTTTGGCGACATTCCCGGCACCAGCCAAGAATGGGAGCGCGATGGCTGGCGCCTCGATCTGGCTCTGGGACATCGTTTGAGCCGAACCATACAGGCGAAGCTGCAATACAGCCTTGCTGAGCGGACGGGGCAGGATCAGGAGGGAAATCACCTCCTGGCGGTGCAAATCACGCTGAGGTTTTGAGGGTTGGGAAAAATGTTTGGGAATCTGCGCAAGTCTTGGAGGCGACCTGCATCTGCGGTGTGAAGGGCGGCAAAGTCCGCCCGCTCAACCTCAAACACATCCGCCATTATGAAGAACCTCACTCAAAACATCCGCTCGATCAGCGGCATCATTGTTACCCTTGGTCTGCTGCTTGCAGGCTCCATCCAGGAAGTTTCAGCGCAGGTCGCAGCCAACGCCCCCAAGCTTACCACGACGATTCAGGATCGCGGAAATCCCGGGGCGATCATTCAAGTCAATGGCACCAATTTAAATCGCGGTAGCAATGGCCTCACTTGGGCGGGCCAGGCCCCTTACGTCGTTCAAATGACGGGCCAAAATGGACAACCTGTGAACTGCTCCTTCCGATTCGTCAACATCGGGCGTATCGACGTCACCATCCCAGCTACGGCCATCAGCAGTCGCATTCGCCTCGTTCAGGGCGGTTACATCAGCCTGATCAATCGAAGCATTCGTGTGACTCGTGCGATACCCGCAGGCAAAGGTGTGCTGACGATTGATAACCTGAGCCAATACAACATCCTCGGCGTGCAGCTCAATGGAGTGGAGCAGTTGCCTGCCAACATTGGCTTTCTGGTCAAGACAGCTGGCGAACTGACTCTCAACCCAGGGCAGTATCGCGTTCGTGCCACTCTGGGCACGATTGATCGTAACAATCCTTTCTTCTTCTCCGAGCAAATCATCAACGTCACCAATGGTGGGCGTCATCTAATGAGCGTGGCCCGTGTTACCATCGCCCAGTTGATGACCAATTTCCGCCCCTCTGGCGATTGGAATTCGGATCTGGTTTTTGGCAACGACAATGCTTTTCACATTCGCTCGGTGCGCTTCAACTCAAATGGCACCTACACCCTCCGTGAACTCCGCGCTGGCAATGTGGTGGTGAATATCGAAAGCAGCACCTATGCGGAACTCAACTGGCCTGACAACAGCACCTCGCTCTCCTTCCGTCTCGGCAACCGCACGGTTTCGCTCTTCAGTCCCTTTGCCCAATTTGTATCGACCGTTGGCCGCAATAATCAGAACCTGACTTTGACCCGCCAATAAAGAGCAGCACGCCTCGCGAAACCCCTGCCAGCAAGGTCTGGTAGGGGTTTCTGGTCTCTGTCGGAGTAACTGGAAAAACTTTTTTAGGAATCTGCGCAAGTTCCGACAGTGACCTGCATCAGCGGAATGAAGGGCGGCAAAGCCGACCACGAAAAACTCAAAAAACACATCCACTGCCATGAACTCCGAAACTCAAATCAACGCTCATCCTGCCGCGCTGCTCCCCATGCTGCTGCTCGCCATCTGGTTCATCTGCCAGTCTTATGCGAGTGCTGACGGCATAAACGTCACGGGACCTGGAGCCCGCACAGGCCTGCCGGTCGTCTCCTCTTTTGTGCCTGCGAACGCGGCAGTGGGTGACAGCGTGTATGCCAACTTAGACTACTCCTCCGTTACCGTAGATCACAAGACCGTGACAGCGGTCAGGCTGGTGGCTGCGGATGGCAGCACCGTTTCTGCTCCTGCCACCGTGCATGGAGATCGCCTCATCGAGTTCCACATCCCTTCGGGGGCTGTGTCCGGAAATGTGACGATGGCTGGTGGCGATGGCTCAACGCGTTCTAGTGGTCTGTCGATCTCGGTGATTCCGCCGACGCTCCGTGCCCGAGGTGTTGTGCTGGTGAATAAATCACAATTCAGTATTGGCCGCGTCGTCAGCGGAACACAGACGTTTATTCCCTCCAGCCGCGTGCTGAGAATCGCCAAAAGCAGTGCTTTCTTTATCTCTGCCACACTGAGCGCCACCGTGGCAAAGCCATTCGACATCAGCCTCGTGAACGAAGGCGTCATTGGGCCGATTATACTTTTCACGCAGAGTGAGTCTGTGCGTCTCTTCAAACTCCCTGGCCGTGCGCTGCCTGTCAGCAATAACGTCACGCTCACCATCGAACCTGTTACCGTGGCGGAAGCTCTTGGTGCTACCGCGGCCAACGCCAACTGGAAGATTCTTCAGCGCGGTCTGAATCGCAGCATGGTGGTCACACCCGAAGGCAGTGTCAGATTGAATGATACCATTCTCGGAGGCACTCCGAACCGCAGCTTTCAGATCGAGGAGATCGCTTGGGATGTGTCAAATGGCAGTGTCACCTTTGCGCTTCGCGACGGTCAGTCACGTGTTGGCAGCATCATCACTCTTTATCCGCCTTATGATGCACTGAGCTGCAATCGTCTGGGCCATTTTAACAGCAGTGATGAAAGGAATTTCTTTCTGGCTCCTGCTGATCTCGAGATCAATCCGATTATGGCGCGCCGTCAGTAAATCATAAGATCTGGCGGCTCGTCTTTAACACCTCGCTCACATTTTGGGCGAGGTGTTTTGTTCTTTATGTAGGTCTGTTACGGTTCTCATCCGGCAGCAGATAACCCTTCGCCAGCGCTGTGTAACGGCTGATTTGCTCCGCTTCCCAGGTGGCGACTTTTCCAAGTTCGCGCGCCATAAGTTGAGCGGTGCCAGGTGCCGCTTCGATGCTCGCTTTCGCATCC
This sequence comes from Verrucomicrobiaceae bacterium, assembly GCA_947477755.1. Lineage (GTDB taxonomy): Bacteria > Verrucomicrobiota > Verrucomicrobiia > Verrucomicrobiales > Verrucomicrobiaceae > Prosthecobacter. The sequence continues at coordinate 11,402 of CANJVS010000038.1, forward strand.
AGGAGCAGGGCTCTTGTGCGGCGGGAGAGCACATCTTCCACCGTGCGGGCCATCTCGTGGCGGACATGCCAGATGACTTCAGCTTTGAGGAACTCCAATCTCGGATGCAGCAACTCGCCGAGAGCTGCGTCTTCTGAGATCAATGCGCGAATACCCTCTGCATCGCTGCCATAATATTGCAGATGAGATTCGTCAGCCGCATGGGACTCAGAGCCATGAACTGGCAGATCGTGTGTGACGCATTGGCAATGGTCCAGCGCGCCGATCATCTCCGCGTGATCTATCACGTCCTCGGCCATCTTGCGATACGTCGTCCATTTGCCACCTGCGAGCGTGATCAAACCGGAGTCGGAGATGGTGATGAGGTGATCGCGTGAAAGCGCGGCCGTGCTGCCGGCCTCTGCTTTGATCAGCGGACGCAATCCGGCATAGACACTGAGCACATCCTCGCGCTTCGGATCACGAGTCAGGTAGCGACTGACTTGCGTGAAAATGAATTCAATCTCCTCCGGCAGGGCGCGCGGCTCCAGGGATGACTCCTCCACAGGCGTGTCCGTGGTGCCGACAACCACGCGACCATGCCATGGCACGGCAAAGAGCACGCGACCGTCATCCGTCTTCGGAATCATGATCGCCGTATCGCCCGGCAGAAACTCGCGCGGCAGCACGAAATGAATGCCCTGGCTGGGACTCAGTATCGGCTTCGAGTCCGCATCATCCATGCGACGCACCGCATCGGCAAAAACACCCGTGGCATTGATCACCACCTTTGCCCGCACTTCGATTTCGCAGCCGCTTTCCTCATCGCGCAAGCGCACCCCGGACACATGAGCGCCGTCTTTGACCAGGCCGCCGCAGCGCATGTAATTGACGAGCACGGCTCCTTTCTCCACCGCTGTCTGGGCCAGATTGATCGCCAGTCGCGAATCATCAAACTGCCCGTCGTGATATATGATGCCGCCATTGAGTCCTTCCTGCTCGATGTTCGGCAGCAACCCGATCACATCATCACGCGTGAGCCATCGCGAAGGCTCCAGCCCAAGACGTCCCGCCAGCCCGTCATAGACCTTCATGCCGATGCCGTAAAACGGCCCCTCCCACCAATGATAGTTAGGGATGACAAAGGACAGGTTGTGGACCAGATGCGGCGCATTCCGGCACAGCAGACCACGCTCGCGCAAGGCTTCGAGAACGAGGGAGATATTCCCCTGCTTCAAATACCGCACCCCGCCATGCACCAGTTTCGTGCTGCGGCTGGAGGTGCCTTTGGCAAAGTCCGCCTGCTCCACGAGCAGCACCGAATGCCCACGCGAAGCCGCATCCACCGCCGCACCGAGTCCTGAAGCACCACCGCCGATGATGACGATGTCAAACGCTGCACCATCGGTCAGTTGCGAAACAGAGTGGTCACGATTCATGGATGAACTGTAACGGAAATGGCCGGGGGAGGAAGGGGCAAGTTTCAGGTTCCAAGTTCCAAGTTCCAAGTTTCAGGTTTGCCTGTTTGCTTCGTGCTGCTAGCCTCTGCGTCCCAACATTCCACAATTCCAACACTCCCGCCCATCATGTCCGACATCGCACTCGCCAAAGGTGAAAAATTCCTCGAA